>CAIWUD010000414.1 GCA_903915775.1 uncultured Chloroflexota bacterium
AACTCTCCACTCTTGCTCGTGAGGTGGGCCACGCGCTCACGTACTGGCTCAGGCAGTGGATTGATACTCAGGCCTAACACCCTGCTTCCACTCGTCCCGCTCGTCCCGCTCGTCCCGCTTCCACGCCGGTTTAACGATGCTCCGAGGCGTTCGCATGCAGCGACCACAAATTGTTCGATGGATGGTGCATCACCAAGCACGGCATCCGTCTCCTCAAGTTCGCGCGACACCTCCTCGGGCCTAATGCGGCGCTGCGCGAAGCGGGTACGGCTCTCGCGCTCCTGATCCACAGCCCGGTTCCATGTGGTCTCAAGGCTCTGTATGCCTGGTACTGCATCAAGGAGCGTCATCTGCTGGGCAGTATCGAAGAGGGTCAGTTGCTCGATGCCGGGTTGAAAGAGCGAGGCGATGAGCGTCTCGATCACGGTATCGCTCTCGACCGGTAGTGGTACGCTGATGCCGAGAGTCCGGTGGATGTGCACGGCCCTCCGCAGCAGCACGTTCATCACCGCCTGATCCATCGGATTGTCATGTCCGTAGAGTAGCACGGTGCGGACGGTGGTACGCCGCTGCCCATAGCGATCGACGCGACCCTCGCGCTGTTCCAGGCGGTTCGGGTTCCAAGGTAGATCGTAGTGGATAACGGCATCAAACCCCTCCTGGAGGTTGATGCCCTCGCTGAGGCAGTCGGTAGCGATGAGTAGGCGCCGGGGGCTCTTCTCCAACTCGGCGATGAGGCTCTCGCGCTCCTCCTCAGAGAGCTCGCCAGTGATAGCCTGGACGCGCAGCCCGTTCTGGTGGTTGAGACGCTTCTCCAACTCGGTTTCCACGTAGTTGGCGGTTGCCACATAGCGGCAGTAAACGATCGGATTGTAGCCGTCGCGTAGCAGGCCGTCGATCACCAGGATGAGCTGTTGCAGCTTCGGATCTCCCGTGCCGCGCAACGCAGCAGCACGGGTGGCAAATTGTACAAGGCGGGCTCGCTCACTTGGGGGACTACCTCGTTCAACTCCGGTGCTCGGCTCCTGATCCTGAGCACCTTCTTGGTCAGTGGGGTCATAGACGTAGCTGCGTAGGAGCTCCTCGCTTGCACTCCCATCATCGCTCGGCTCGGTCTCCGTAGCGCCGTCGGCGCGAAGCCGTAGGGCCTTCTCGCCAGCCGCAGGACTGCTCATCATGCAGCGGAGCAGGGAGAGAGCAGTCCAGTAGCGAGCCCGCTGTCGCCACACCCGTCCGGTCGTCCCGAGGCCGCTCTCCTGTACCAGTTCCTTTGTGAAGGTGAAGACATCGTCGAAGAGCCTGCGGTAGTCAGAAGTTCGTGGCATCGTGTAGGTAATCTCGGCGGACTCTCTGGTGGGGAAGGGGGTGACATCGTCGGCCCCGAGCCAGCGCTGCACGTCAATGCGACGCCGCTGCACAAAATGGCGAGCGAGGGTATCGCGGTCAGTATCGGTTAGGCGGTTGAGATCGAAAGTTGCAAAGCGTGGGTTGAGCAGACCAATCAGGCTGGTAAAGGCGTCTTCCACGCCGGAGTGTGGCGTGGCAGTGAGGAGGATCAGATTCCGGTCGGCTTGATTCGCGAGTTCACGTACAAGCTCGTAGCGCTGCTGTTGGGACGCACTCCCGCCGGTTCCAATGGCAGTGTGGGCTTCATCGACGATCACGAGCGAAGGAGCAGCGCGCAGGAAACTGTCACGACGCCGTTCACTCTTCACGTAGTCAATACTGGCCACTGTGATGGGGAAGTGCTCCCAGACGCTGGCATCGATACTGGGCAGACTGCGTTCAAGGGCGGCGGCGGTGCTGGAGCGGACGACCGTTGCCGCCAATCCGAACTTCCGGCTGAGCTCACGCTGCCACTGGTCGCAGAGGTGGGGCGGGCAGAGTACGGTGAGCCTGGAGACCTCACCACGGTCAAGCAGTTCGCGGGCGATGAGCCCGGCCTCAACGGTCTTGCCAATACCAACGTCGTCGGCGATCAGCAGGCGCACAGGGTCGAGACGCAAGGCCATCAAGAGCGGCACCAGTTGGTAGGGGCGGGGTCGCACGCCGAGGTGGCCTAGTGAGCGGAAAGGACCAGCACCACTGCGAAGACTCAGGCGAGCGGCATTTCGTAGCAGTGCCCCTGCCTCAAAATCACCCATCGTAGACGGGTCAGGTGGAGCGAAGCTCGCCGAAGCCACCTGATCGCCCTCAATAGGCAGGAAGATACCACAGACCTCAGTTGCAGAGCCGCCGAGAGGGCGGAGCATGAGCAGATCTTCCTCGGGTGAGGGTAGCACGACCCACTCGCACTCACGACAGCGAACCAGTGAACCAACGGTGAAGTGAGACATCTGCTACCTCCAGAACGAGTACGTCGCGAGCGCGGTGGCCACGTCGTCCTCGGGGTGAATCACGATGACGGCGCATCCGGCATCTTCAAGGTCGGCGCACATCTCTGCAACTGCCTCGCCTACTCTCGGGCAGAGGATGAAGAAGGAGGGGTGGTAGGCGAGGTGGGGTCGGTGGCCAATCACCTCGGGTAGGATGTGATCCGGCTCGCGCCCGCCGAGGGATCGGATCATCGCAATCACGCGCGTCATCGCTGGGGGCAGGCTCCCCATCACTCCGGTAGGAGTGGGCGGAGGTGCCGTCGCCGTTGCCAGAGGGGTGGGTACAGACGCAGACGGTGTGGCCAGAGGTACCGAGAGTGGGTGTG
>CAIWUD010000415.1 GCA_903915775.1 uncultured Chloroflexota bacterium
AGCAGCGAGCGATCGAGATCGATCAACTCAGCGGGAACACGACGGGCCAACTCCTCGGTCGTCACGCTCACATCGTAGAAGTAGTCCGCGAAGGAGCGTGTATAGAGGTCAGCTAGTTCAGCCAACCCGAGTGACGAGGCTGGGATAAGCTGCAGTGATCTGCTCATCGTAGCACCGGAAGGGATGGGTAGGCGAGAACGCCGCGCACCACAGCAGAGAAGGCGTACATCAGTCAGCAACCTCCATCTCGCGGAGCGCATCCATATCCAACTCAACGCCGAGGCCGGGGCGATCGGAGGGGTAGAGCATCCCAGCTTCGATGCGGGGACCCGGTGCAACCAGATCGCGAGCGTAGCGTAGGGGGCCAAAGGTCTCACAGGGGTAGGGCAGGTCGGCGACGGCAACGCCGAGGTGAGCGGCAGCTGCCGTACCGATCCCCAGTTCAGCCTGACTACCGATGATACACGGGATATCGAGCGTATGTGCGAGGGCGAAGATCTGGGCAGCAGCAGTCATGCCACCAGCTTCACAGACGTAGACGTTGAAGATATCTGCCGCCTCGGCGACGGCCACGTCATAGGCGTCGCGTAAGCTCTGGAGGCTCTCATCGGCCATGATCGGAGCGACCGCTTGCTGGCGTAGCAGGCGCATGCCAGCGAGGTTGGCCCGACCGAGGGGCTGTTCGAACCAGGCCACCCGTGCTTCGGCGGCGAGGGTGGCCATCGCCCGACTCGCCTCGGGCACCGTACGCCAGGCCATGTTCGCATCGAGGCGCAGGGGCACATCGCCCACGGCAGCAGCTACGGCACCTACCGCTGCAACATCATCGGCAAGGCGGCGGCCAACCTTGAGCTTAAGCGCCTGGAAGCCGGCGGCGATGCCAGCTTGGGCATCGGCAGCCATCTCCTCGGGTGACTTCTGGTAGATCCCCCAGGCAAGAGGCACACCCTCACGGGCACGCCCACCGAGGAGTTGGTAGACAGGCAGGCCGTAGAAGCGTCCAGCCAGATCGAGCAGTGCCATCTCGAAGGCGGCGCGCAGATAGGGGGCGCTCAACTCACCGGCAAGTTTGACATCAATGGTTCGCAGGGCAACAGGAAGCGCCAGCGGATCGCTGCCGATCAGCGCGGGGGCGAGGAGGGTACGTGCGGCATGGCAGAGTGAAAAGCCGATGCGTGGCGAAGTGATCGAGATCTCACCCAAGCCCACACAGCCATTATCCGCCTCAATACGGATCACACCGAACTCGGAGGCGAGCACGGGGGTACCAATATTCCCAGCGCGTACCGGCTCCTTCCGTGGAGCACGGACGGCATAAACATCGATCGTTGCGATCTTCATAGGTAGTCTTTACATGTTGGCTGCGCCGACGTTACCGGCTGGCGCTACCAGGGCTTGGTTAGGGTTATTCGTGGAGGGCTGTGCCCTCCACGCCTCCCGTACGATGATCAAGCTGGTTTGCAATGTGCCTAAGGTAGCTCTTCGGCATGATACAGCGCATGGTGAAGGGGATAGTAATACCAGGAATCGCCTGCCCAGGCCGCAAATCGGCCACCAAGCCGATCAGATTCAGGCACTTGGCCTTACTCCAGCCGGTCAGAGCCTCAACCCAGAGCACCATCTCGCGCACCGCGATCGCCAGCGCATTCTCGAGGGGCCGATCCGCGCCTACCGTCACGATGCTCTCGGCGGTTTCGATGCGTGGCCAACTCATCCCGGGCAGGCGCCCCTTATGCAAACCTACCGTGATCGTCACCTCAGCTCGCATCTCCACAGCTCTCGTCTCACCATCGTTCTGGATGGCGTGGCAATCACCAAGTGAGAGCAGTGCCCCA
>CAIWUD010000416.1 GCA_903915775.1 uncultured Chloroflexota bacterium
GGCGCACGAGCTCAGTTCAGCGTTGACGCAGGAGCTCACCCGCTTCGCGCAGACGCAGCAACTGACGCTCAACACACTGGTGCAGGGGGCGTGGGCGCTGCTGCTGAGCCGCTACAGCGGGATGGCGGAGGTGCTCTTCGGCACCACGGTGTCGGGACGCCCGGCGAGCCTGCCGGGGGCCGAGCGCATGGTGGGGCTCTTCATCACGACGCTACCGGTGGTGGCACGGGTAGCGGCGGATGCCCTGCTCACCCCCTGGCTGCAACAGCTGCAGCAGACGCAGGCGGAGGCCCAGGAGCAGGCGCCGCTCCCGGTGACGAGCATCCAGCAGGCGAGCGGCATCCCGCAGGGAACGCCGCTCTTCGAGAGCCTGCTGCTCTTCGAGAACTACCCGGTGGACGAGGAGCAACTGGCTGCGGGCAGCACGCTGCTGCAAGGGATTACGAGCGCGGAGCAGACCAACTACCCGCTGACGGTTGCGGTGGTACCACCAGGGCTGGCCGATGGGCTGCGGTTCAGCATCAGCTACGACACGCGGCGGTTGGAGCCAGCGAGCATCGAGCGCATGCTGGGGCACCTGGAGACGCTGCTGGCGGGGATGGTCGCAAACCCCGAGCAGCATTTGGGAGAGGTACCGCTGCTCACGGTAGCCGAGCGGGAGCAGTTGCTCGTGACCTGGAACGACACCACAGCCGACTACCCGCAGGCGTGCATCCACGAGCGGTTCGAGGCCCAGGTGGCGCAGACGCCGGACGCGGTCGCGCTGATCTTCGAAGATCAGCAGCTGAGCTACGCGGAGCTGAACCGCCGGGCGAACCAGGTAGCGCACCAGCTGCAGGCGCTGGGTGTGGGCCCGGAGCTGCTGGTGGGCCTCTGTGTGGAGCGTTCGCTGGAGATGGTGGTGGGGCTGCTAGGCATCCTCAAGGCGGGTGGGGCGTACGTCCCGCTCGACCCGAGCTATCCCCAGGAGCGCCTCGCCTTCATGCTCGCAGACGCTGCCGTGCCCGTGCTGCTCACCCAGGAGCGGCTGCGGGCCGGGCTGCCTCTCCGTGGGGGCGAGGGCGAGCCTGCTCCGCGCTCCTCCACCCCCCACCCAGCCTCCCCCCGCTGGGGGGAGGGGGAAGACACCCTCGCTGATGTGCAGATCATCTGTCTGGATCGCGACTGGCCAACGATTGCACAACAGCCAACGACCAACCCGGTGAGCGGGGTGCAGCCCGATCACCTTGCCTATGTCATCTACACCTCGGGGTCGACAGGGAGGCCCAAGGGGGTCATGATCGCGCAGCGAGCCCTCACCAACTTTCTCGCCAGCATGCAGCAGCGGCTGACGCTCCAATCCACCGATACGCTCCTGGCCGTCACCACCCTCGCCTTCGATATTGCCGCCCTCGAGCTCTACCTCCCGCTTATCACCGGGGCCCGCTTGGTCATCGCCTCCCGTGCCGCGGCGATCGATGCAGAACGGTTGGCCCACCTGCTGCAGCAACACGCCACGACGATGCTCCAGGCCACCCCCGCGACCTGGCAGTTGCTCCTCGCGGGAGGTTGGGAGGGCCAACCCGGGTTGACCGCCCTCGTCGGGGGCGAGGCGCTCCCACCAACGCTGGTGGCTGCGCTACTCCCGCGCACCAAGGCGCTCTGGAATCTCTACGGGCCCACAGAGACGACCATCTGGTCGACGGCGACCCCGATCACGCACGCCACACTGGTGACGATCGGGCGTCCGATTGCCAATACCCAGGTCTACGTGCTCGATGCACAGCTGCAGCCGGTGCCGCTCGGGGTGGCTGGTGAGCTCTACATCGGGGGTGAGGGGGTCGCCCGCGGCTACCTGAACCGACTAGCGCTCACGGCGGAGAAGTTCATTGCGAACTCCTTTGGCCCAGGGCGGCTCTACCGTACGGGCGACCTGGCCCGTTGGCTGCCCGATGGCAATTTGGAGTACTTGGGACGCATCGACCAGCAGGTAAAGCTGCGTGGCTTCCGCATCGAGCTGGGCGAGATCGAGAGCGTGCTGAGTAGCCACGCTGCGGTGCAGGAGGTGGTGGTGGTGGCCCGTGAGGATGCGCCGGGTGACAAGCGTCTTGTGGCCTACGTAGTACCGAGCGCAGGGGTTCAGGGCTCAGGGTTCGGGGTTCAGGGGACGGCCGATGGAGCACGGCTAGAAGCCGAGCTGCGCAGCCACCTCCAGGCCCGTCTGCCCGACTACATGATCCCGAGCGCCTTCGTGCTCCTCGCTGCGCTGCCGCTGACGCCCAACGGCAAGCTGGATCGCAAAGCGCTCCCGGCACCGACCGTCACCATGGTGGCTGCGGATGATGCGCCGCGTACCGCGACAGAAGCCCTGCTCGCCGCGATCTGGCAGCAGCTGCTCAACCTGCCCCAGGTAGGTACGCAGGCGAACTTCTTCGCCCTCGGTGGCCACTCGCTCCTCGCGACTCGCATCGTCTCACGCATCCGCCAGGAGCTCGCGGTCGACCTGCCCCTGCGTGTACTCTTCGAGCAGCCCACCATCGCGGGATTGGCAGGAGCGGTCGATACCCTCCGGCGGGCCCAGGGGCCGTTCCAGGTTGCCCCCATTCTCCCGGCTGACCGCAGTCAGCCCCTACCCCTCTCCTATGCCCAGGAGCGCCTCTGGTTCCTCGACCAGTTGGATAGTGATCATATGGCCTATACCATCCCCACTGCTCTCCGCCTCCGTGGGGCCCTCGATGTGGCCGCCTTGGCGCAGGCGCTGCAGGAGGTGGTGCGTCGCCACGAGGTGCTGCGGACGACCTTCGTCGTTCAGGATGGCCGCCCCGTGCAGCAGGTGGGACCAGGAGCCTTCCACCTGCCCAGCGTCGACCTGAGCGGGATGGAGCCTGCCCTGCGTGAGGCGGAGGTACGCCAGCGTGTGCAGGCCGAGGTGGTTGCTCCCTTCGACCTTGCCCAGGGCCC
>CAIWUD010000417.1 GCA_903915775.1 uncultured Chloroflexota bacterium
GCAGACTTCTGGCGGGTACGCCGCGAGCACCTGCTGCCCATGGGCATGATCGGCGCCGCCATGGCCGGCTACCAACTCTTCTACTTCGCCGCTATCCCCTACCTGGGCGTGGCTGCAGCGGTGATGATCAACATCTGTAGCGCACCGATCTTCACCGCCCTGATCGCCACCCTCTTCCTGGGCGAGCGCCTGCACTGGAGCACCTGGCTGGCCCTCCTGGGCGCCATTGGTGGCACGCTGCTCCTGGTGGGCGGCGCCCCAGAGGCCACTACCCCCAGTGAGCTCTGGACCGGTGCTGCCCTGGCCCTCGGCGCGGGCTTCAGCTACAGCCTAGTGGCCTTAGGGGGCCGCGTGGTCGCCCCCCACTACCACCCGCTCCAACCGATCACCCTCGCCTTCAGCCTCGGTGCGCTGCTGCTCTTGCCATCAGCCCTGGCCACTGGCCTGGTAGTGAGCTACCCACCCAGCGGGTGGCTCCTCCTCATCTACCTCGGCCTCGTACCCACCGCCCTCGCATACGGCCTCTACCTGCGCGGCTTGCGGAGCATCTCCGCAACCGTGGCCACTATCCTGAGCCTGATCGAGCCCCTCGGATCAACGCTCCTCGCCATCCTGCTGCTCGGTGAGCAACTCACCGGATCGGCGCTGATCGGGATGCTCCTCCTGCTCTGCAGCATGATTCTGCTCTACCTGCGCCGCGATGGGAGCTAACGGGACGCATGGAGTTCGCTCAGACTTGCTCCGCCGTGAGGCGCGCCTCCACCAGACGGATTAACTCACAGGGGGGAACCCGGGGGTAGTAGTCGGTTTCGATCATGATCGCAGGAACATCGTCACACGCCGCCATACACTCCAACTCCTCTACGGCGAGATCGTGAGGGTAGTTACTCGTCAACTGGGCGAGGGTGCGGCGAAACTCCGGACGGGTGCGTGTACAACGACGACAGAGGGTGAGCTGAACGGGCATCGGCTATCAGCCTTTCCAGGTGCCAACGGTATGCCCGCTCTGCGTCGGCACGCTACACTATGCGATACAATGCATGCGCAGATAGCATGACTGCCTGTGCGCGGGGTACCTCTAGTGTATATGTTTTGCAATTATTTTGCAATAGGTTTGCAGAGATGTGTGGTTGCCCTCTCATCAGCCTACCCCGACGGTGAACAGCCACCCACTGAAACGTCTACATTAGGTAAAGCTATGGCTCAGGATCAGCAGCAGCCAATTACCTACCCTTCGCCACCCCGCTTTCGCCGCCGCCGCCGCCGCCACTCGCGCTTTCGGCGTCGTCACCCCATACTCTCCTTTCTGCTCAGTCTGCTGCTCACGACCATCAAACTGACGCTACTGCTCACGCTCCTGCTCGGTCTGGGCCTGGCTGGCGCTACGGCATGGCTCTACAATCGCTACGCCCGTGATCTACCAGATCCGCGACAGATCAGCGCGTACCGCGCCTTCGAGACCACGCGGATCTATGCACGCGATGGTACGACCCTGCTCTACGAACTGGTTGGTCCTGGCGATGGCGTACGCACGCCGGTGAGCTTTGAGCAGATCCCACAGCTGCTGAAGGATGCGACCATTGCTGTGGAGGATGCCGACTTTTACCGCAACCCAGGGGTTGATGTACGTGGAATTATCCGTGCGGCGCTGCAAAACTACCAGAGTGGCGAGATTGTGAGTGGTGCCTCGACCATCACGATGCAGCTGGTACGCGCCATTCTGCTCGATCCGACTGAACGGAGCGAGCAGAGCTATGAGCGCAAGCTGCGTGAGGCGCTCATGGCCTATCGGGTCAGTCAGAGCTACGGCAAAGATCAGATTCTCAACCTCTACCTCAATGAGGTCTTCTACGGCGCCCAGGCCTATGGCGTCGAGGCAGCTGCGCAGACCTACTTCGCCAAACATGTCTGGGAGTTGACCCCTGGTGAGGCAACCCTGCTCGCCGGTCTTCCCCAATCCCCATCGACCTACAATCCGTTTCTCAACCTTGAGGCAGCACGGGCACGCCAGCGCGTCACCCTGAACCTCATGGTGCAGCATGGCGTGCTGAATGCCACCGAGGCCAAGCAGATCTTTGCCGAACCAATTGTCCTAGCCCCACCAGAGCGCCAACTACTCGCCCCCCACTTCGTCTTCGCGGTGCGTGACCAACTGGAGCGCACCTATGGCCCGGATCTCCTCTACCGCGCTGGGCTCCGCGTTGTTACGAGCCTGGATCTTACCTGGCAGCAAGAGGCCGAACGGATTGTCAAGGAGCAGGTTGAGCAGCTGCGCCCACGCAATGCCAATAACGCCGCGGTAATCATGCTCGCCCCCGATGGCCAGATCCTGGCCATGGTCGGCAGTGCCGACTACAACGCCCCCGACGGTCAGGTGAATGTGAGCCTGGCGCGACGTCAGCCCGGTTCGGCACTCAAGCCCTTTGTCTACGCCGCGGCACTGCAGCGTGGCTGGACCGCGGCGACGGTGATCTGGGACGAACCCAGTCGCTGGGTTAATAGCTCGGGGGAGGTCTATGAGCCGCGTAACTACGATAATCAGTTCCACGGCCCGCTGCGGCTACGCATGGCCCTGGCCAACTCGCTCAACATCCCGGCGGTGAAGGCGCTGGAGTTTGTCGGTATTGAACGCTTTGTCGAGC
>CAIWUD010000418.1 GCA_903915775.1 uncultured Chloroflexota bacterium
AGTTGCGCGCGGCCAGAGAGGTGTCCGCAACGCGCCCCACCCGCGCCTGCACGGCATCATGGGTCTGTCGGCACAGCTCCACCAGCGCAGTAAAGTCGAAGCCGGTGCTCATGGTCCGACCCCCATCTTCCTGAGGTGCTCCTCAACCCTAGCAGCAAGTGTCTCCACTTCCTCGACGAGCTGCGGCAGCGGCGCGGCATAGCGCTCGGCCAGTTGGCGGATGCGGCCGGTGAGCGTCTGCGACACGCGGTCGAGCTCGCCCTGCACGGCGGCGGCGAGGCGGGCCATCCACTTGTCGTCCACCACCAGCGCCTTGATCTCAGCCTCGCTCAGCTTCGGGTACTTCTCATAGGCCAGCGTATCGAGTGCGGCGTCCAGCGCCTTCACCTCGCGTTTGAGGGTAGCCTCGCGCTCCGACAGCTCCAGCCAGCGCGTGAGCAGCGCGGCCTCGTCCCTAGCTTCCTTGTCGTCCTTGATCTCCTTGAGCCGCGCGTTGACCTCGGCCTTGGCGAGCTTGTCGAGCGCGCCCAGCGCCCCTTCGTCGCCGCCATGCTCCTCCTCCAGTTCGGCGAGGCTGGCGCTGGCGGCTTCCAGCTTGGCCTGCCTGGCATCGAGCGCGGCCTGTTCCTGGGCGAAGTAGCGCGCCACGATCAGCGCCTTGGGCACGAGGTCGCAGCTCCAGCCCTTGTCCTTCTGCTTGCCCTTCTTGTCGGTCTCGACCAGACGCGTCGGCTTGGCCACCCAGCCGTCAGCGGCGATGAGGTAGGCGTCGTCCTGCATGGTCTCGGCCCAGTAGTCCATCAGCTGCTGGTAGATATCGTAGGCATCGAGCAGCGGCGCCTGGTGGAAGGCGGCCAGCAGCGCCTCGGCGATAGTCTCGATCAGCACCTTGGGGTGGCCATCCTTGCCGAAGCTGGTGAGATGCTGGGTGGCAGCCGTGCGCCAGTCGGCGAAGCGCGTGAGCGACTGCTGCTGGAAGGCGGCGAACTCGGCGTGGCCGAAGATGGCGGGCTTGACCTCGGAGAGCGCTGGAAGGAGGCGTACGTACCCTGGACGGCGGCCAGAGGGGTCGAAGGGCTCGAAGAGGGCGGCGCGCACGCCGGGCAGCAGCTGCCAGTAGGCGGCCAGCGGCGAGTCGGCGGCGTCGAGGTCGCGCGTGGGAATGCCGCCGCGCAGGTGGCCGTCGATATCCTGCAGGTCTTCGGGCTCGGTCGAGTCGATGTAGCGCGGCAGGTTGAGGTTGAAGTCGTTCTTCGGGTCGGCGATCTCGGCCAGCGGCACCATGCGTGCGTAGCGCGGTACATCCACCTGACGGGTGAAGGTGTCGACGATGCGGTGGATGTCCTGCTCGCGCAGGCGGTTCTTCGCGCCGTCCTTGCGGAAGCCCTTGGAGGCGTCGATGAGGAACACCCCCTTACGGGCGGCCGCGTTCTCCTTGTCGAGCACCAGGATGCAGGCGGGGATGCCCGTACCGTAGAACAAGTTGGCGGGCAGGCCGATGATGCCCTTCAGGTAGCCCGAGCGGACGAGCTGCTGGCGGATCACACCCTCCGCACTGCCGCGAAAGAGCACGCCGTGGGGGAGGATGCAGGCACCTTTGCCGCTACCCTTGAGCGAGCGGATAATGTGCAGCAGAAAGGCGTAGTCGCCCTGCTTGGCGGGCGGCACGCCCCAGGCGAAGCGCTGGTAGGGGTCGCTCTCGGGCGTCAGACCAACGCTCCAGGTCTTCACCGAGAAGGGCGGGTTAGCGACGACATAGTCGTAGGTGCGCAGCTGCTCGCCATCCTTGAACTTCGGCGCTGCCAGCGTATTGCCCGAGACCACGTTGGCCGTGGGGAAGTCGTGCAGAATCATGTTCATGCGGGCGAGACCGGCGGTGGTCACATCCATCTCCTGCCCTTCGAGCGTGATCTGCTTACCGGCCTGCGCGGCCACCTTGAGCAGCAGCGACCCTGAGCCGCAGGTGGGATCGTAGGCGGTGGTAGCAGCCCTGGTGTTGGCCGGCGAGATGCCGATCACCTTCGCCATGATGCGGCTAACCTCGGCGGGGGTGTAGAACTGCCCTTTGCTCTTGCCACTCTCGGTAGCGAAGTGGCGCATCAGGTACTCGTACGCATCACCGAGGATGTCGTCGTGCTCGGCACGGTTCTGCGAGAAGTCGAGCGCGGGGCTAGCGAAGATGTTGATCAGGTTGGTGAGCCGATCGACCTTGGCCTGCCCTTCGCCCAGCTTGTTGGAGTCATTGAAGTCGGGGAAGTCGCTGCGCGCCAAGCGGGTGTTGGCCTGCACCAGCGGCGCAATGACCTGCGTGTTGATCTTGTCGCCGATGTCGCTCTTGCCGCGCAGGGCGAGCATGTCAGAGAAGCTGGCACCCTTGGGGATAGTGACCGGCGGTGCGAAGTCGCTGCTGTTGCCGTACTTGTCGGTGATGTACTTGATGAACAGCATGAACAGGACGTAGTCCTTGTACTGGCTGGCATCCATACCACCGCGCAGCTCGTCGCATGAGGCCCAGAGGGAGGAGTAGAGATCGGATTTTTTGATGGCCATACTTGTTTGTATCTCAGCGACGTATGTGAAATACTGTGGTGGGGTGTCACCTGACGACAGATCATCCGCCAACCCATGGTCTGACACAGGCGAGAGGGACGAACGTTTCCCGCTCAACCTGATGCGCTCTGCTGTACACCCCCCCGCCCCAGCACTTTGACCGCTGTCGCTCGCTTGTGGGTAGCGAACAACAGAGGTAGGTAAGAACTGGAAGAGTTTAGGGTTTACGAGCCAGGGTTTCGAGGGACAACGACTGGTGTGACCCCTGACCGCTGACTCCTCCGACGCGGCTACTCTTCGGCGGGTAGAAGACGACAGGGATGATCGGGCACCACATTGTTAACTTTGGCTCCACCTTGAGCGTCTCGTCCCAGATGCAACACATGTACTTGAGCGGGCGAAAGCGCATCCAGGGGACAGTGGGGCTCCAGGAAGCGCTGTGCCTTCGCGAGGTCGCTGAAGACGCTGCGGAAGGCATTGTTTCGCATCAGCAGAAAAAACCAACCCAGCTTTGGTGGCACCAGACTGTCAAGCTGGTGCAGCTGAAACTGAAGTATCCCGAAGAGGGTACCGTGAGTAGAGTGGACGATCCGTTACATGGCACGGCCTCCACGTCGGATGCTCCACTAAGTATAGCATGGAGGTGCACTCGTTCACACCCGCACGAGTGCGAACAAGTATCAGATGAGGGTCCTCCCTGTTGCGGCTATTTACGCAGCATCAATTGGACCCCGGCCATTGATCGGGGTACAAACCCGGTGATCACGATCACGTTCTCGATGACGGATGGTCAGACCTGCGACCAGCGAGCGGATTGCACCGACGGCAAGCGTCGCTCAATCACGCTGCGACCGCAGGAACCGCATGAAGCGCTTCAGGCCCAGCGCCAACGACAAGCTCCCAGTGAGTTCAAGCACGACGGTGCGCAACGAACAGGAGTCGAAGGAATCATCGCACAACGGGTGCGCCGATGTGGGATTCGGCGCACCTGCTACGTGGGATTACCGAAAACGCGGCTCCACCATCTGGCCACGGCTTCAGCGCTCAATATCATCTGCCTCGCGGACTGGCTCGATGAGAAACCTCGTGCCAAGACACGCTGCTCAGCATTTGCCCGATTGATGCGGCAAGCCGCCTGAGCCTGGCGGTGAAAGGGGGGGCGCCAGCGGTATCGTAAGTGCGGGAGAAGCACGTTTCGATTGATAACTAGAGTCGATCCTCGAACGAATGCGACGAGTGGGCAGTCGGGATCGATGGTACAATGGCTCAGGCATAGAGGGGTGACTGGCCACCGGGAGGATGGTATGAGCGAACGTATGGTCGCCGTCCAGGTACCTGAAGCCATTTACCGACGACTAGAGCGGCTAGCTGCACTCACGAACCGCCCACTAGAGAACCTAGTGGCCCAGACCCTCAGCTCTGGCCTGCCACCGCTGCCAGACGACCTCCCGGTAACGATGCGCGAGGCGCTTCTCGCGCTCGAGCATCTGCGTGATGTCGAGTTGGAGCAGGTGGTGCGTGGAGGCATGTCCGAGGCACCGATCGAGCAGTACGAGGAGTTGCGCGAGCGGCGCCGCACTGGGGTGATCACGGAACCCGAACAGCAGGCCCTTACGGTAATGACGCAGGAGGCTGACCTCCTCATGCTGCGCAAGGCATACGCTGCTGTTCTGCTGAAGTGGCGGGGGCAACTTTTGCCGACGCTGGCTGAGCTTGAATCCTAGCCGGTTCGCAAACGAGACGTGAGCTTCGGGCCGCAGTCGCGGGCGGGTGCGCGTGCATGGGATACGTTCCAGACCATCGCGGCCACGG
>CAIWUD010000419.1 GCA_903915775.1 uncultured Chloroflexota bacterium
ATTGAGCAGGGCGAGGGGTTCGAACATATTATCAAGATTATCCTTTGTTGCCTGGGTACGCCGCCTGATCACACGTGATCTTGCCGCCTGAGGTTTACCATGCCCACTCCCAAAAAGCTCATTGAGGTCGCCCTGCCCCTGGAGAAGATCAACGAGGCCAGTGCGCGTGAGAAGTCGATCCGCCACGGTCACCCCAGTACGCTGCACCTCTGGTGGGCGCGTCGCCCCCTGGCCGCCGCCCGCGCCGTGATCTTTGCCCAACTGGTCGATGATCCCTCCGCCCATCCGAAGCTCTTCCCGACCGAGGAGGCGCAGGCCCAGGAGCGGCAACGCCTCTTTCGCCTGATTGAGCAGCTGGTGCAGTGGGAGAATACGACGAATGAAGCTCTGCTCCAACAGGCTCGCGATGAGATTTGGCAGAGTTGGCGCCGTACCTGCGCCGATAACAAAGATCACCCGCGCGCTGCCGAGTTGTTCGACCCTGATAAGCTCCCCGCTTTCCACGACCCTTTCGCCGGTGGCGGTGCCCTGCCCCTTGAGGCCCAACGCCTCGGGTTGGAGAGCTACGCTAGCGATCTGAACCCCGTGGCGGTGCTGATTAACAAGGCCATGATCGAGATCCCACCCAAGTTTGCGGGCATGCCGCCGGTGAGTCTTACTGCAGCGCACGCAGAGGAGCGTCGAGGATCGTATGTTCAAAACCCTCTGCGTGCCTCCGCGTCCTCTGCGGTGGAACAGGTTTGGCGCGGGGCTCAGGGCTTAGCAGAGGACGTCCGCTACTATGGCCAGTGGATGCGCGATGAGGCCGAGCGGCGCATTGGGCACCTCTACCCCAGGGTTGAGGTTACCGCAGAGATGGTACACGATCGCCCCGACCTTAAGCCCTACCTCGGTAGGCAACTCACGGTGATCGCTTGGCTCTGGGCGCGTACCGTGAAGAGCCCGAACCCCGCCTTTGCCCACGTCGATGTGCCCCTCGCCTCGACCTTTATGCTCTCGACTAAGTCTGGCAAAGAGGCGTATGTCGAGCCGGTGATTGCCCCCCACCCCAACCCTCCCCCTTCGGGGGAGGGAGCCGGACTCCTCCCCCCAGCGGGGGGAGGCTGGGAGGGGGGCTATCGCTTTACCGTGCGCGTTGGTCAGCCGAAGGATGCAGAACGGGCGAGGAGTGGCACTAAGTTGGCCCGTGGGGCGAACTTTCGCTGCATTATGTCGGATGCGCCGATTGCGCCAGACTATATTAAGGCAGAAGGGGTGGCCGGGCGCATGGGCGCACGCCTGATGGCCATCGTCGCCGAAGGCGATCGTGGACGTGTCTACCTGGAACCCACGCCGGAGCATGAGGCGATCGCTCGGCAGGCACAGCCAGGCTGGGTACCGGAGACAGAGATTGCTCCAGATAGACGCTCCATGTTTACCCCGTTGTACGGAATGACGCACTTCAAGCATCTCTTCACCCCCCGCCAACTGGTCGCCCTCAACACCTTCGCCGACCTCGTGGGCGAGGTGCGCGAGCAGGTGGAGCGCGATGCGCTGGCCGCAATTGGAGCGAGGGCGTCTCGCCCTCGCACGCCGTTCCACCGCTCACACCTGCCCCATTGGGAGGCC
>CAIWUD010000420.1 GCA_903915775.1 uncultured Chloroflexota bacterium
ACGGGAGGCGTGGAGGGCTACGCCCTCCACAAAAAGACCCAACCAAGCCCCGGTGGTGCCAGAGTGTCACGTCGGCGTAGCCGACACGGGAGGCGTGGAGGGCTACGCCCTCCACAAAAAGACCCAACCAAGCCCCGGTGGCGCCCGAGTGTCACGTCGGCGTAGCCGAAATGGAACCATCCCTAAAACATATCACTACTAAACGGAGCCAGACCAGCAAAAGCCTCTTCAGCCAGATCGAGTGCTGCGCGCTCACCCACTGTGAGCAGGCCAAAAGTGGCCGCGGTACGCGGACGCAGCAGGCGGCTGTAGAGTTGGGTCAGCACGCGCGCATCGAGCTGCAGATCGGTCGCTGCCCCCGCGGCGAGCCGACTGACCATGCCACGCCCCGCAGACAGCTCAAGGAGAAAGCTCCCCTGGTTCGTAGCAATCCAATCATCGGTGAGGGTAAAGCTGAAACGCCCAGAGAGTTCACGCGGGAAGGGATAGGCCTCCAGTGCCGCTGGTACATCGAGCAACCGGAGCATAAAGTGTGGCTCTAGCGCACAGTGCAGTGGGTTGGGAAAGAGCAGGTTAACCGGTGCATCGGCCGGAGCACGGAATTCAACCTCCGCGATCTGATCCTCGTGACCAGCCATGAACGCGAAGAGCTGGGCACGGGCCTCGGGATCGAGGGCGACCATATCGCGGCAGACAATCGTCCGGCCACTCGTCGTGTCGTTGAAGCGGAAGATCGTGTACGCCCGGCCACGTCCCGCCTCATCGCGCCAGATATAGCCGTGGCGTGGCCGTCCCTCCCAATCCTGGAGAATCTGCTCAGCCCACCAGGCCTCATCGCGCACAAGCACGCCAAAGCGCCCGCGCAGGGCAGCGCGATGGATCTGGTCAAGCTCGGGGATAGTCTGCCGATCGACGGGAACCCAACGCCCTGGCGCCGACTTGAAGCTCCGGAAGAGTGCCGGTGCACCCTTGTAGGCTCGCCGCTCCATACAGGTGGCCCAGCCATAACGCCCGTAGAACGAGCTCTTGAAGGGGTAGAGCATACAGAGGTTCACCCCCGCAGCCCGTAGCTCATCGACCGCATGGCGCAGGAGGATCTCCACATGGCCCCGCCGCCGTAGCTCGGGTACGCTCGCAACAGCCCCGAGGCCACCCATCGGTGCATCAGCACCATGGCCAAGCTGTACGCGCAGCGCAAAGATCTCGAGCTGCGCCACAAACTGTCCATCAAGAAACAGCCCACGGAACTGGGCTAACCTGTCCGCATCGAGCAGCGAAGGGGCAAGGCCCTGCTGGAACGCGTACTGCTCCAGGGCTAGGCTACGTTCGCGGTCATCTACAGTGAGGGGACGGTAGTCCATAGATATCCTCATTACGTATCTGTTCATACTGCTCCCTGGCGGGAGCGTAACTGTTCACACTTCTCCTGGAGCGAGGGCGTCTCGCCCTCGTAGCGCCCTCCGTATGGGCAACCCCCCGTGGTTGTCCTACCGTTGGCTTACCCCAACTGTGAACAGTTACGCTGGAGCAAGGTTGGGTTGGTTTTTTGTGGAGGGCCAAGCCCTCCACACCTCCCCAGAGGCCGGTCACGCTAAGGTGAACCGTGCCTTTCACCGATCCGCGCAGCTGCACCGAAACCTGCTCTATCATATAGCAGCCACCCATGATCTGCAAAGGGCGGCCAGGAACACCAGAACTGCTATAATCGTACCTGTTCATACCTCCCCCGGAGCGCGGGCGTCTCACCCTCGTGGGGCCCCTCCCGTACGGGCAACCCCCCGTGGTTGCCCCGCCGTTATCTCCTATTACCAACCAGAGAGCCCAATCCCACCGATGGCTACCTCCCCAGAACGCAGAGCGCTGGCGACCGAGGCCCCCCTCTGGGCTGCCTACCTACCAGGAGAGGCGCTCCCCCCACCGCTCATCGCCGACCCAAATCTACCGCTGGTCAGCATTGTTACGCCCTCGTACCAGCAAGGGGCATTTATTGCCGACACTGTTGCCAGCGTCCTGAGCCAAGACTACCCCAACCTGGAGTATTGGGTGGTGGATGGGGGCAGCCATGACGAGACGCTCACCGAGTTGGAGCGCTTTCGCCATGATCCGCGCCTGCACCTGATCAGCGAGCGTGATCGTGGCCAATCTGACGCCATCAACAAAGGTTGGGCGCGCTGCCGTGGCCAGATCCTCGCCTGGCTCAACTCCGACGACACCTACCTCCCCGGCGCCATCAGGGCCCAGGTTACCGCCCTCATGCAGGCACCCGAGGCTGGGGCAGTCTATGGTGATGCGTGCTACACCACCGCCGACGGGCGCCCACTGGAGCGTATCAGCAGCTATCCCTTCAGCCCCGCTGCCGTGCTCAGCCTGCGCATCCCCATCCAACCGACCGTCTTCCTCCGACGTACGCTCGTCGCAGCCATCGGACCGCTCAACCTTGAGCGCCACTACAGCATGGACACCGACTACTGGGCCCGTGCGATCAGCGTAGCGCCGTGGGTCTGGAACCGGGATCTCATCGCAACCTACCGGCTACACACCAATTCAAAGAGCGTCGCCCAGTTTCGCGGCTTCTACGCTGACTGGATCACCATCGCCGAGCACTACTACCGGCGCGGTGCACCCACCCCTGCGCGCCAGCGCGAGCGAGCCATGGTCTTGGCCGATATCTACGCCGCCATGGCCAATCTCGAGGTACGCAGCGGGCGGCGCAGCGACGCTCTGCGCTACAGCGCCTACGCCCTCCTCCTGGCCGGATTGCGCCCACGCATGCTCAAACTACCCTTCGCCCTCCTCGATCGCCACCTCCCCCTCAACCTCGCCGCACAAGCCACTGCCCTCTGGGGGTACGCGCGGCGGCGGCTCCGAAAACCATAAGCTCATGCTGCAAACGCAGCCCTCCTTGTATACCGCTGTGGCGCGTGCTAAGATACGCGCGGCAACACGCAGTTACACATCTACCGGGGTATCTTCGCCTACACCGATGCGTATGAAAACGCCGCTGTGAGTCTGGTGAGGATTACCTACCTATATCCAACAACCCACGTTATCCCAGCTAGCCCACCCCACCACCGAGGAGACAAGTCCTTGCACTGGATCGCCCCAGCAGAAAAAGACGCCGCCGCCACCTCGCTCGAAAAGCGCCTCTGGGACGCCGCTGACCAGTTCCGCGCCAACTCAGGCCTCAAGGCGCAGGAATATTCCGGCCCCATCCTTGGCCTGATCTTCCTGCGCTTCGCCGAGGTGCGCTTCGCCGCCCAGCGGGCGAAACTGGAAGCGGTAGGGGCATCCTCGCGCCGTGGCAGCCGGGTAGACGAACCCGCCGCCTACCATGCCGTCAACGTGCTCTACCTCTCCCCGGAGGCCCGCTTCGACTACCTGCTGACCCTGCCCGAGGCCACCGATATCGGTGGCAGGGTCAATGCGGCCATGCGCGAAGTGGAGAAGCACAACCCGCAACTAGCCGGCGTGCTACCCAAGACCTTCAACCTCTTCACCGCCACCCTGCTCAAAGAGCTGCTCAGGAAGATCTCCGAACTCCCTGCCACCCTCGACTTCGACGCCTTCGGGCGCATCTACGAATACTTTCTCGGCGAGTTCGCCATGAGCGAGGGCCAGGGCGGCGGCGAGTTCTACACGCCCGCCAGCATCGTCCAGCTGCTCACCCAGGTGATCGAGCCCTTCCACGGGCGCATCCTCGACCCCGCCTGCGGCTCGGGCGGCATGTTCGTGCAGTCGGCCCGCTTCGTGGCCGAGCATCAGCGCAACCCCGCCGCCGAGTTGGCCATCTGCGGTGTGGAAAAGACCGATGAGACTGGGCGCCTCTGCCGCCTCAACCTCGCCGTGCACGGGCTGGAAGGCGACATTCGCCACGGTGGCAATATCAACAGCTACTACGACGATCCATTCGACGCCTGTGGCGTCAAATCCTCATCTCGTCCTGCCGGCCACCCCTCTCCCACTGGGAGAGGGGGCGGGGGTGAGGGCGAGGGC
>CAIWUD010000421.1 GCA_903915775.1 uncultured Chloroflexota bacterium
CTGCGCCCCCCGCGGCTGCCCTGCGCCCCCCGTGGCTGCCCTGCGCCCCCCGTGGCTCCTCCCCCGTACGGGCAGCCCCCCGTGGCTGCCCTGCGCCCCCGTGGCTCCTCCCCCGTACGGGCAGCCCCCCGTGGCTGCCCTGCGCATCTCGTGGCTGCCCTGTTCGGCAGTAGCGCCAGCATGCAGGCGGCGCAGCCAAAATTGAACCATGGTACAATAGAGCCCTGCGGCGGCACACAGCGTCAGCGGGCCGATGGTCAGCGCAGACGCCTCGGAAAAGCAGAGAAGATCGGCTATGAGTGACTGGCAACACTTCCACGGCCCCAACGCGGGCTACCTGATCGAACTGTACGAGCGCTATTTGAACGACCCGCAGGCGGTGGATGCGGCAACGCGTGAGCTGTTTGCGCACTGGACCCCTGCCACCCCGGTGACGGCGACTCCTGAGCCTGAGGCACTCGATGTGACCCGTGTGGTTGGGGCGGCGCGCATGATCCGCTACCTCCGTGAGCTCGGCCACCTGGCGGCCCGCATCGATCCGCTAGGGAGTGACCCGCCCGGTGACCCAGGCCTTGAACTAGTCACCCACGGCGTGACTCAGGCTGACCTAGCGGCACTTCCTGCCCATATCATTCGTGGGCCACTAGCGAGCCAGGTGCGCAACGCCGCAGAGGGGGTCGAACAGCTCCGCCGAGCCTACTCCGGCTCAATTGCGTATGAGACGGATCAGATCCAGAGTTGGGAGGAACGAAGTTGGATCCGCGAGGCTGCGGAGAGCCGCCGCTTCTTTGCCCTCTCCGATCCCGATCGTCAACGGGAACTCCTCGATCGGTTGACTGAAGTCGAGACCTTTGAGCGCTTCCTGCACAAGACCTTCCCCGGTCAGAAGCGCTTCTCGATCGAGGGTACCGATATGTTGGTACCGATCGTCGACGCGATCATTCGCAACGCTGCGGTGGCCGGCACCCGTGAAGTGGTGATCGGCATGGCGCACCGTGGACGGATCAATGTGCTGGCCCACATTCTGGGCAAGCCCTACTCCTCCATCCTGAGTGAGTTCCACGCGCCTGGCTATAATAAGGATACCTATCTCGGCTGGACCGGCGATGTGAAGTACCACCTTGGTGCGCGGAAAGCCTACCGCGAGAGCGGCATCGCGGAGATGCCGATCACGCTTGCCCCCAACCCCAGCCACCTGGAGTATGTCAACCCGGTGATCGTCGGTCGCGCCCGTGCCGCCCAGGAGAAGCGTACCCGCCCCGGCTACCCCGAGGAGCATGAGCGCGAATCGCTGGCCATTCTGATCCATGGCGATGCGGCCTTCCCTGGCCAGGGCATTGTCGCTGAAACGCTCAACATGTCGCAACTCCAGGGCTACCATATTGGCGGGACGATTCATATCATCCTCAACAATCAGATCGGCTTCACCACCGATTACCGCGACTCGCGCTCGACCCTCTACGCTTCCGACCTTGCACGTGGCTTTGAGATGCCCATCGTCCACGTGAACGCCGACGATGCGGAGGCCTGTATCGCCGTGGCGCGGATGTCCTGGGGCTACCGTGAGAAGTTCCAGAAGGACTTCCTCATCGACCTGGTCGGCTACAGGCGCTGGGGCCACAATGAAGGTGATGAGCCCGAGTTTACCCAGCCGCGCATGTATGAGCGAATCCGCAACCATCCCACGGTGCGCGAACTCTGGGCGCGTGAGCTTGAGCGGCGCGGGGTAATTACGCGTGACGAGGCCCAGGCCCGTGTGGAAGCGCTGATGAACAAGCTGCAGCAGACCTTTGATACCGTGCGCGAGCGGCAGCGCCTCACCGCCGAGAACCCCCCGGCCGCTCCACAGCGCCCGTTGGAGAATCCGCTGCGCACTTCAGTCTACGCTAAGCCGATCTCCGCCCAGAAGCTGATCGATCTCAACGAGGCGCTCCTCAGCCGCCCCGAGGAGTTCACGCCCCATCCAAAACTGGAGCGCATGCTCCAGCGCCGTCGCCAGTCCATCCAGGAGGAGCGTGGCGTCGAGTGGGCCCACGCCGAGAGCCTAGCTTTTGCCGCTATTCTGGCTGATGGGACGCCCATTCGCCTCTCGGGCCAGGATAGTGAGCGTGGTACCTTCAGCCAGCGCCACCTGGTGCTGCACGACACCCTGACCGGTGAGCGTTTCATCCCGCTCCACCACATCCCTCAGGCTCGTGCCGCCTTCGCCGTCTACAACAGCCCCCTCTCGGAAGCCTCGGTCCTCGCCTTTGAGTATGGCTACAGCACCCACGCCCCCGGTACGATGGTGCTCTGGGAGGCGCAGTTCGGCGACTTTGCGAATAGTGCCCAGGTGATTATCGACCAGTTTATCGTCTCTGGTCGCTCCAAGTGGGCGGTCGATCCGGCCCTCGTCCTGCTCCTCCCCCACGGCCACGAGGGTCAAGGCCCCGAGCACTCGTCGGCGCGCCTCGAGCGTTTTCTGCAGCTCTGCGCAACGGATAACATCCGTGTGGCCAACCCGACAACGGCGGCGCAATACTTCCACCTGCTGCGTTACCAGGCCGCCTCGCTCGCGCTCCATCCCCGTCCCCTGGTGGTGATGACGCCGAAGAGCCTCCTCCGTAACCCGCTCGCCTCCTCCTCCCTGAGTGACTTGACAGACGGCCCCTTCAAGCCGATCCTCGGCCTGGGGGCGGCTGCACCCAACCCCGAAGAGGTGACCCGCCTCCTGCTCTGTAGTGGCAAGGTTGCCGTCGATCTGCTCGCGTCGGGTGAGCTGAACCAGGTCGGTGGGAGTGTCGACCTACTCCGGATCGAGCTGCTCTACCCCTTCCCCGAAGAGGAGTTGCGCCAACTCTTGGCACGCTACGCGCAGCTCCAGGAGGTCGTCTGGATGCAGGAGGAGCCGCAGAATATGGGTGCCTGGAGCTATGTGGCGCCGCGCCTGCGCGCCCTGCTCGACCCAGCCCTCTCCCTCCACTACGTTGGCCGTGGCGAGTCGGCCTCCCCTGCTGAAGGGATGCACAGCCTGCATACCGCCGAGCAGGCGCGTATTCTGCGCACGGCAGTGCAGGGTGTGGGTGCCGTCTCGCTCGTTCGCTAGATTACGGAGTTGCGCACCATGGCTTACGATATCAGAGTACCACCCCTCGGCGAGTCGATCGTTGAGGCAACCGTAGCACGTTGGCTGAAGCGGGAGGGGGAGGCGGTCACCGCTGGTGAGCCGGTGGTGGAGTTGGAGACCGACAAGGTCAACCTTGAGGTTGCTGCTGACCACGCAGGTCTGCTCGGTACGATCCTGGGTGCCGAGGGCAAGACGGTGGGTATTGGTGATCTCCTGGGTACGATCATCCCCGGTGTGGCTGCTCCGCTGCCGCCTGCCCCCGCCGAGCCAACGCCCACCGCCCCCCCCGCCGAGGAGAATGGCACTGCGGTGAGTGCAACGCCCACCGCGCAGAAGGTGGCTGCAGAGCATGGCGTTGATCTCAAGGGGTTGAGCGGGAGCGGCCCCGGTGGCCGCATCACCAAGGAAGATGTGCTCCGCAACGTCACGCCGCCACCGGTTGCCGTGGTTGAAGCAGCGCCAGCACCAGCGCCTGCCGCACCACGCCC
>CAIWUD010000422.1 GCA_903915775.1 uncultured Chloroflexota bacterium
GGCTACGCGGCACTGGGAGGGGTCTGGGAATGGGTGACCCTCAAAAGGTGTCACCTGACCCGTCCTCGGGAGCGCGGGCGGCTCGCCCACACCGCTACTACGTGGTGGAACCACAGCCGCGGGATCGTGCCGATCGCTTCCCCCAGGCTCCCAGGATGCGCTCCGCGGCAGCACAGACGTGGCACGCTCCTGTGGAGCGTTTCGGTGTACAGGGAAGCCTCTGCTCGGAGAAGTGACACCCCTGAGGAGGATGACCTGTTATCGACCGTTCGCCCTGGAGTTCCCGTTCGACCAGACGACGAACCTGGTTGAGGATAGCGCCACTCAACGTACCGCCCTACCATCCCGGTCGCAGGGCCACGGGCAGGTTATCGTCGAGTTGGTGTGCATAGAAGAGTGGCTCTTGCCGTAGTGGCCCACTCTGGTAGCGGATCAGGCCGCGGCCAGCTCACGCGCATGCGCGATCTCGTTGGTCCGGATCGGGCGAATACGCTCGGCAGGAACGGTGATCACGGCCACGGTGTCACCGCTTAATGTCATAAACTCGACGGTGTAGCCCTTGCCTTCCTGATGCACCAGCACGACCGTACCGATATCACCCGCCTGAAGCCCGCGCTCTGGGAGGTTCGTGGTCAGCACCACGCTTGTGAGTTCCTCAATCATCACCTGCTCCTTTCAGCGGGTAGGCCGTCGCCAGCACGGGGATGCGCTCACCTATCGCGATAAACCAGACAACCCGAACCCCAGGTGAGCGACCATCAGGCGCCGGGAGTGGCCCTTCTACGACATAGTTCGTGCCAAATGGCGTCGGCTCTGCCGCTACGACCTCGTGTTCAGCGGCGTGACGTTTCAACGCCGTCGCCAGCACGGGCCAATCGTCCAATGCAAAGCCGAAACGCATGAAGAAGACGGCCTTACTGCGCCCATCACGATGGTCAAGTGAGAGCAGATACGCCGTGATCTTGTGCTCGGGGACAAGCGCTTGCTCGTACTCTGGCAGTCTCATAGGGCATATTGTAGCATAGCGACTGGTTTTTTTCTGCAGGAAATCTACCTCCTTGCCGATCGGCTTCTGGTAGCGTACACTGGAACTGGGCCTGTCGAGACGGTGCCACCGGTTCGGAGCGCCAAACGCTGCGGGGCGCGCAACAGGAACCATCCCAACAACAGGAACAACCACCAAGGTGTTCGGGTGGTGGTCTCCCATCGCGCTCTTTCTTCCCTGCCGATGCATCCGGCGACGCATCCGGCCCGCCGGCGGCAGTACGCGAGCGAGTGCGACAGAGCCCTGGCCGAGAGGCCGCAGAACGCGCCGCTCTGGTGGGCTAGTAGGGCCACACGGTTTCGACCGTCCGCCAGGGTGGCACCCCGCGTGATGAGTGACCAGTTGAGGCGTGACCTCGTGGAATGAACAACCATGACTCCACCCGACAACTCCGATCCCTCCCCACCCGCCGACCTCCATGCCAAGGTTGATCAGTCGGGACAATCCGGCGGGAATTCAGGTGGTGCCTGGAGTACCTTCAACGGCCCAACCCACATCGGAGACGTGCACTACCATCCCGCTCCGCTATCTGCCGATGTTGAGCCCCTACTCCGTACCTACCTCGCCGAACTGAGTGCTACCTGTGACCGCCTCTCGTTCGCCGATACCGCGAGTCTTGACCCTACACAGGCCGCTCTGGAACTCCAGGCGGTCTATGTGGGCCTAGAGCTCGAACGCCAGGTGCCCCTGCCACCGGCTGACCCAGCCCAACAGCGTGAACAGGCAGTTGCGGCGATCAGGGCGTGGGGCTTTGCCGGGTTAGAGGCGTACGCGAATGCCTATCGGGTGACGACGGAGCAGGCACTGCAACACGCTATCGGGAACCTTCCTCAGCAGAAAGCGCAGCGCCGCGTGCGCGCTCTGGAGGCCATCGCTGAACACCGGCGTCTGGTGATCACCGGTCACCCCGGCAGCGGCAAGAGCAGCCTGGTCAACTTCGCAAGCCTGGCCCTCGCACAGGCCGCGCGGGGTGAGCCGCAGGGCCTGGCGCGGCTCGGTGATGATTGGCGCCACGGTGCCTTGCTACCCGTCCGCGTAGTGCTACGCGAATTTGCAGACTGGCTGGCGAACCTCGCCCCACCTCGTGATTCACCCGACCTCCTCTGGCGCTGGCTCGAACAGCGTACTGGCCTGGCCAATCTGTTCGTATCGCACGTGCGCAGTGCATGGGCCGACGGCCAGGTCATCCTCTTCCTCGACGGCCTCGATGAGGTTCCGCTCGGCCCTGAGCGAGAGACCTTGCGCCGGGTCATGGCAACCCTAAAGGCGCTCGACCACGATGGTCCAAGTCGAGCTATCGTGACATGTCGTGTGCTCGACTACCAGCAAGCCGATCGCCGCCTGGCGGACTGGCCGGTCGAGACTATTGCCCCTCTCGCCCAGCCGCTGCGCGAGCAGCTGATCACCCGCTGGTTCACCACCCTCGAACAGCTCAAGCGTCCGACCCGCGGTAGTCCA
>CAIWUD010000423.1 GCA_903915775.1 uncultured Chloroflexota bacterium
CCTGGTCGTCCTGAATGAGTTTGGCGTGCAGTGCGGTGATGCGCTGGCGAATCGCTGTCAAACGTGTGGTTCGTGCCAACTCAGCGCAGAGGTGAGCGAGATCCCAGAGGGTATAGTGCCAGAAGTGGGTGCCTCTGCTCTGGGCTCGCCAGAGGTAGCGTTCGCTCCGCGGCATATTGGCTAGGAGGATCGCTGCGAGGGCATTGATAGGTGCGATGAGGGTATCGAGTTGGGTCAGGTTGAGGGCGGATTGGGTTACGGCACCTGGATAGCCCTGGTCGAGATAGTCCTGCACATAGGCCTTGACGATACGCTCGGCCAAGGCAGCCGTCGACATGGTTGGCCGGGTAACCAGTGTCCGCAGCACGGCGGCGTAGGGCCAGCCATCATTCGGCTCCGACTCCTCCGAGGCGACCATGTAGTGGGCATAGGGTTGGACCTGGAAGGCCACTTCCAGATTACTCATCAGGCAGGCATCCATACCGAGGAGATCGAGCGGCCGACCGAGGTGGGTCGTGATCACCGCGAGAACCCGACCCAATTCGAGCGTATCGAGCGAGTGACCAGTGCCATCATCGGAGCAGATCGCACGCTCACGGCTCGAGGGGAGGCTCAGGATCGTTTCGAGCGAGCTACGAAAGAAGGTACGGCGCAGCGTGCTCGATGCGCGGGCCAGACTCTCGCGCTCGCTGTAGCCTGGTGCGCTCATCTGGTGGGCAATACGATCGATCTCGATGGGTTCCCAACCGCAGCCATGGTTCCAGAGCACCAGAGCGTAGCGTTCGGCCGGATACTCGGTGGTAGCCCAGACAACGAAGTCGATCAAGGTCTGTGGCTGACCCGAATCGGTCTCACCAAGGGTAACGACACGCTCGGCCTTACCACCCTGCTGGATGTGGAAGCGTCGCGTACCCTGGCTACCGGCATTGTCGAATTCAACCACCACGTGTACTTCGGGCGTAGAGCCAACCTGGCGCAGCTCGGCGAGGTCGGCATCACCGGCGCTCGAGAGATTATTATCGCCGGCCATATAGAGCATAAAGGTCCACTTTGCTCTGGGCATGGTCATGGTCGTTGCTCCTCACACTGCACATCCCCTCCGCTCGGGGCTGTGTGGGCGAACGGACACCATGGACAGGCACAGGGTGTGACGTGGGCTTGATGCACAAATCAGATGGTTTGGGGCGCGCCTAGCCTTCCCAGGCGTCCCGGTTTCATCACGCGGTAGTGTGCGGCGTAGCCGCATGGATGCCTACAAGAACGAGCGTAACGCGCCATTTGTGGCAGGAGGGGTGATTTTCATAGATTTTCGACGCTCACGAAGAGCAGCACGTAGAGCAGCGCCACCCCAACAATCAGCATCCCAATTGCCGCCACACCAAAGCGCGTCGAGGCCTGGCCGATCACCCAGGGTATTGCAGCCGCACCAATGCTTGCCGCCGCTAACTGGATCCCGATGGTGTTAGAGGCGTGGTCGCTGCCTACACGCTTGGCTGTGGTACCGATCAGAGCGGGAAAGATTGGTGCCAAGGCGATCCCCAGAAGGGGCATGCCGATCGCACTCGCCCAGGGCATACCCGGTAGGGCAATCAGGATGGCGCTAACCAGAGCGCCGAGGCTACCGCTCCAGAGCAGTGCGCTCGGGGTGAAGCGTGTAGCCACTACTCCGGTTGCAAAGCGCCCAAAGGTCAGACCACCCCAGTAGAGGGCGATCCAGAGACCTGCGGTAGCGGGCTCGATACCCCGTCCGATGGTGAAGAGCGTGTAGGTCCACTGACCAGCACTTGCCTCTAGACCAGTGTAGAGGATGAAGAGCAGGGCGTTGGGCCAGACGACGGGCCGGCCGAGAGTGGCACGGAGGCCGACCCTGCTCCGCACGGTGTGGCGCTCGGTGGGGGCGTGTGCAGCCCAGAGCCCGCTACTCTGGAGGAAGGTGAGGGCTAGGAGGAGTTGTACCGTGCCGATGATGAGGTAGCCAAGGGACCATGGCCGTCCAGCGGCGAGAATCGTGGTCATCAAGAGCGGGCCGGCGGTAGCTCCGATCCCGTAGCAGCCGTGGAGCCAGGCGAGAACTCGCGGGCTGGTGGTGGCTGCGGCATAGTTGTTGAGGCCGCCGTCAATGCAGCCCCCACCCGCCCCGAGGAGTAGGGCCAGCAGAAGGAGGAGCCACCAGGAGGTGACAAGCCCAATCCCGATCAGGCTCAGGGCTGTCGTGAGGCTCGCGGCGGCAAGGAGCCTACCAACGCCCAGTCGGGCGATCAGGCGCCCACTAAAGAGACTGGCAATGATGAAGCCGGACGTCCCGGCGGTAAGGATGTAGCCAAGGGCGCTGAGTGGCACGCCACGTTCAGCAGAAAACGAGGGCCAGGCGACACCGAGGAGGCCATCGGGGAGGCCTAGGCTGATGAAACCGATGAACATGAGGCTGATCAGGATGAGGGGGAGCGTTGGGTGGGGGACCGGGCTGCTACCGGGCTGATTCATGGGGTTTGGGCGATCCTTTCAGGGTGTAGCGATTCATGTTTGGGGTAAGCCAACGGCAGGGCAACCACGGGGGGTTGCCCGTACGAGGGGCGCCACGAGGGCGAGACGCCCTCGCTCCGCGTTACTTTTGCCACGAG
>CAIWUD010000424.1 GCA_903915775.1 uncultured Chloroflexota bacterium
TTTGTCGAGCGCCACCTGCGTCCGCTCGACGCTGACGATATCCGTCGCTTACTCAACAAACTCTTTCTTGCCCTACGTCTCCCCGAGGATCGCCTGCCAGCGGCGAGCAGCGACCGTGATGCGCTCGTGCCAGAGGCCGCCGAGCTCTGGCGCAACCTCGAGCGCAGCCCGCGCCTGTTCGATATGGCGACGAACCCGCTCTTGCTCACCAGTATGGCCGTACTAGTCGAGGGACGCGAACCGCTTCCTGTCGAGCGCGCCAAGATCTACGAGAAGCTGGTGCGCCTCACCATCGAGGCCTGGCGCAAGGCTCAGCTCGGACGCGGCCGGCCGGGAATGCCGGTGAAGCTGTTTGAGGAGAGCGATGACAGCGTGCGTTTGCGGCTCCAACTCCTGGCCGCCAATATGCTTGAGTCGGAGCGTCGCGAGATTACCCTTGCCCAGGCCCGTGACCTGTTGCGACCCATCTACAGAGCCAATAACCCTGGCTGGAATGATGAGCGTTGCGATGACTACGTGCGCGATCTTCTGTTCCAGATCGCGCTCCATAGCGGCCTACTCCATGCCCGCGACAGCGACTCGCTCTTCAGCTTTGCCCACTTCACCCTTCAGGAGTATCTGGCGGCCCGGCACTACACCGAACAGCGCAGCGGTAAGGACACGACTGTCGAAGCGTTAGTCAACCACTGGCCTGAGGGCCGCTGGCGCGAGGCGATCTTGTTGGCGATCGGCCACGAGGCCACCATCGGCTCCCGTGAGACGGCCCAGACAATGCTCAACACCCTGCTGGCCGCCGGAGACCCGGAGGCATTGTTGCTGGCGAG
This sequence comes from uncultured Chloroflexota bacterium, assembly GCA_903915775.1. GTDB lineage: Bacteria > Chloroflexota > Chloroflexia > Chloroflexales > Chloroflexaceae > Viridilinea. The sequence continues at coordinate 825 of CAIWUD010000424.1, forward strand.
CGATGGGTTGGACGAAGCTAACGCCCGCGCCGTCGGCGAGCTAACCCCCCAGCGGCTTGCCGTCTGCGCTCGCCTGCGCACCCTCGCCGCTCTCACCGGCGACTGGGCCACCTCCGCCCACCCCGACCCCGTGCTGCGTAACCGTGCGGCAACCATGCTCGATCGGCTCGATGCCGACAGTGACCGGCCTGGTCTCGACCTGGCGCAGGACGACTATTGGGCGGACAGGATCGAGCCGGGCACGTTCAGCATGGGTGACGAACAGAACAAGTTCGACTACCCTATCCGCCAGCCCTACGCACTGGCGCGCTTCCCAGTGACCAATCGCCAGTACCTGCTGTTTGTCGAGGCCCTGGCCGGGCGCGGTACGCCTGAGGCTGTCGAGGCCGCCCGGAAGCTGTTGCTCCTGATGAAGCAGCAGAATCAGACCGCCGAGGAGTTCCGCCCCAGACTCTGGCCTGGCGCACGCTACCGGGCCGGCGAGGGCAACCACCCGGTGGTTACCGTGACATGGTACGCCGCCACGGCATTTGCCTGGTGGGTCCATGAGACCCTCCTGACGCCTGCGCAGCGCGCCACCGGCGAGGTGATCCGCCTGCCGACCGAGGCTGAGTGGGAGCGTGCCGCTGCCTACCCGCTGGCCCTACCGGACGACGAAGCGCGCCTTGGGCGCCGCGAGTACCCCTGGGGTGCCGAGTTGATAGCTGCGACCACCGGTCGTATAACCGCCAGTACGCAGGCCAACATCGATGCCAGCAAGATTGGTGGGACGTCGGTTGCCGGCATCTTCCCCCATGGCGCGGCGGCCTGTGGGGCCGAGGAGCTGTCCGGTAATGTCTGGGAGTGGTGCAGCACACCGAAGCTAAACTATCCGTTCAGCGGCGAGGTAAGCGCAGAAAGCCTTTACACAGGAAACAAA
>CAIWUD010000425.1 GCA_903915775.1 uncultured Chloroflexota bacterium
GCCAGCCGCTCATGCTGGCGCAGCCGCAGCGGGAGGTGTGGAGGGCGCAGCCCTCCGCAAAAGCCCCGAACCCCGCCTTGGTGACGCCAGCCGCTCATGCTGGCGCAGCCGATATTTACCTAAAGAACCAACCGCATGCTCTACGATCTGATTGTGCTTGGGGATCTCGTTGCAGATCTGATCGTCCCCGTCGAACGCCTACCCCTGATGCCACTGCAGCATGGTTGGGCCGAGGGGATCTTTGTCGAACCTGGTGGCGCGGGAAACGTCCTCGTCTCCGCGCGACGTATGGGCCTCTTTACAGCCACCCTCGGGCTGATAGGCTCCGATTACTACGGCACACGCATGCTGGAAATGTTGGCCCAGGAGGGTGTTGAGGTGGAGCACGTTGCTGTCTACCCCAGTCGTGCCACCGTGGTCTGTATGGTTCTAGCTGATGTCCAGGGGCAACACGTCTATCTGGGCATCAAAGATCAGCTTGGCCGCTGGCCCTTCCCAGCCGATTGGCATACGATCATTCCACAGACACGGGCGCTCTTCACCGATGGCTACACTATTCGCGATCTGCTCGAACCTGCCGACACCCTTGCGGCCCTCGCAACGGCCCGTGCCGCAGGCGTACCGATCTACTTCGATCCGGGACCAAGCATCGAGTTTGTACCGGCTGACTTCATGCGTCAGGTGATTGCCGCCACTGATACGCTTCTATTGACCGAGGAGGAAGCGGTGATGCTGTGTGGGGTTGAAAAGCGTACCGCCCTGCTCGCAGCGCTGCTCAGCCTTGGGCCGCACACGGTGGTGATGAAGCAGGGAGCAGCTGGTTGCACCATTGCTACCGCCAATGGGCTCGTGCAGAGCCCAGGCTTCCCCGTGAAGGTGGTCGATACCGTTGGTGCCGGTGATTCGTTTGCAGCCGCCTTTATTGCCGGACAACTTCGTGGCGGCTCGCTCGCGCAGGCTGCACGGTTGGCGAATGCCATGGGGGCCCTGACCGCCATGCAGCGTGGTGCGGGCACACGCATCCCCCCACGAGCATCCCTACTCCAGATGCTCGCCAATGAACCAGATATTCTAGCGTTGGCGTAGATCCGACCGCGTCGCAGGGGCTTTGCCCTCAAACCCAACGCGAGCTGTAGGCCCCGCCCCCTGCCGCGGGTAGCGGCGAACGGCGTACCCCGGTTACGGACGATCCTTACCCAGGGAGAGAACGAGATGAGTAGTCTACCAACCCGCGAGCGTCTGGCCCAACATATCTTGGGCAGCCTGGCGGTAACCGCAATTGGCGATGCGATGGGTGCTGCAACCGAGCAGCATGCGATTCCAGAGATCGTTGCGCTCTTCGGTGGCCCGCTCCGCGAATTGCGCGATCCCTCGCCAGAGACCTTCTCCTACGGCAATCGGGCTGGGCAGATCACTGATGATAGCAGTCAGATGTTCGTACTGGCCCAAGTCCTGATCGCTGCCGATGGTGAGTTTCGTGATCAGGACTGGATCGCAGCGCTGCTCCACTGGTCACAACACTCGCCGCACCGCCATCAGATGGGTCCGACGACACGCCCACTCCTCCAAGCACTGGCCAACGGTGAGGATACGACGAAGATCGGGCGTGGCCTCTCCGCGCGCAAACTCACCTCGTTTGGTGCTACGAATGGTGCTGCGATGCGCATCGCCCCGGCTGGGTTGGTCTACCCTGGCGATGTGGAGCGTGCCGTACAACTCGCCTGGCAGACTAGCCGTCTGACGCACGACACCCAGATCGCTGCGGCTGGCGCTGGGGCGATTGCCGCCGGGGTGGCCCATGCGCTGATGCCGGGTGCCAATGTCTACTCGGTGGTGCAGGCCTGTTTGGAAGGTGCGCGCCTAGGCGAGGCGATCGGCATCCGTGAAGGTCGGCGCATCCCCGGGCCAAGTGTGGTCCGCCGGATTGAACTGGCCGTTGAGGAGGCCATCCGTGCCACGGATACGCTCGACGCGATCATGCGCATTGAGGCGAGTGTTGGCAACTCAGTCATGACCGTCGAATCGGTTCCGGCAGCGGTCGGTGCGTTCGTGGTTGGTGCAGGCGTACCTCTCGATGTCGTCTCGGCTGGGGCAACGATGGGCAACGATAGCGATACCATTGCGGCAA
>CAIWUD010000426.1 GCA_903915775.1 uncultured Chloroflexota bacterium
CCCCAATCGTTGCCTCAGGCATCACTGCTCCTTTGCTGCTCGGTTGACGAAACATCTTGCGTGTACGGTTCCCCCGGGGTGTTGGGGCGGTTCGCGAAAGTGTAACCAGCCTACGGGAGTTGTGGAGGGCGAAGTTCTCCACAAAAAAACCTAACCCAACCGTGGTCCCGCCAGGGAGAAGTACGAACAGCTACTACGGTACAAGAACTTCCACCGTACCTATGAGTATAGCCGATCTTTGCCCCCATCCTGTGGTATAGTGCAGCGTGTCGGGGTCGACTCGGGAGGGCCATGCCCTTCCCGTCGTCTGCGATCTCGCTATACCAACGTCCATCGTAGCTGAAAGTCGAGGAATGGGCATGCCCTTGAGCGACACGGTACGTGCTTTTCTTGATTCCCCCCGCTTTGGTGTCCTTGGCACTGTTCAGGCTGACGGCACCCCCCATCTGACCGTCATGTGGTACATGCTCGAGGATGATGAGATCATGATGAATACGAGTGCCGATCGTGTCAAGGCGGTCAATCTCCGTCGCGATCCGCGGGTTGCGCTCTGCATTGAGGATGCCCATCGTTATGTGACCATCTACGGTTCGGTGCGCCTGATTGATGATCAGGCTACTGCTCAGGCTGATGTCTACCGTCTCGCATTACACTACACCAACCCCACTGCAGCTGAGCGGATGGTGCGTGAGCAGTTCAGCCAGCAGCAGCGTCTGACGCTGCGCATGCAGATTGAGCGCGTGGTGAATCATCTCTGAAGCAGCTATGCTACAATGGCCGCGTCTGCCCCCGGATCGTACCCGCCCCGTCTGCGGAAAGTGAACGTTGCCCTATGAAACGTCCTCTGCTGCGTACTGCTGCTCTGCTCTTGCTCCTCCTCCCGGTTCTTTTTGGCGGATCCGCGGTTCAGGCTGCTACACCGACGCCAACTCCTGCCCCCCAGTCAAGCGCCTCGCTTGCGGTTGCGCGTGGTAGTGTCACCCAGCGGCCTTACGTGGTCATGTTCGATAACCACCCCAAAGCCTTCCCCCAAACTGGTCTGAATAGGGCTCCGATCGTCTTCGAGGCACTCGCGGAGTTTGGGATTACACGCTACATGGCAGTGTTTGTTCCCGGGATCAGCCCTGATCTGCGCACCATTGGCCCGGTACGAAGCGCTCGCTCCTACTTTGTGGAGTATGCGAAGGGGTTACGTGGAGTCTATGTCCACGCCGGTGGTTCACCTGAATCCCTCACTCTCGCCCGAACCTCAATTGAGTTGATCGATATGGATGCGCTGCGGCGCGATGCTAGCAGCTCTTTCCGCCGTTCCACGGATCGAGCAGCCCCCCATAATCTCTACACCTCGACTGCTCAGATTGCCGCTTTCGCGGCGAAGCAGCCAGCAAAGGCGGTTGATCTGAGTGAGATTGGCTTTCTCTTCAAGTCCGATGCGCCGCTGAGTCGTCGTCCCCAGAGTCAGGAACTGCGCTACCACTTCATCTATCGCGAAGCCTACGTTGCCTGGAGCTACGACCGGGCGAGTAATAGCTACCTCTACTTCCGTCAGCAGCGCCCTCACACTGATGCGGCTACTGGTGAGCAGCTGCGCTTCAAGAACGTGGTGATTCTCGAGGTTCCCGAGCGCCCGATCAGCGGCGATGCCAAGGGGCGGATTGAGCAGGCAGTGGTTGGTGAAGGACCAGCTCGGCTGTTCATGGATGGCCAGATGGTTTCGGCTGTCTGGCGGAAAGGTGCTGGCTTTGCCCAACTGCAGCTCTTTGACGAGGATGGGGCTGAGCTCCGACTCAATACGGGGTCGGTCTGGATCGCTGCGATCCCCACGTTGAAAAATCTGACAGTGGAGGGTGGAACATCGAATTAGAGTAGTGCGAGGCGGGCCCCGGGGAGCGGCAGGGTGAAGAAGAAGCTAGAGCCCCGACCGATCGTGCTCTCGGCCCAGATGCGGCCGCCGTGCAGTTCTACCAGTGCCTTGGTGATACTCAGACCAAGCCCAGTTCCGCCAATACGCCGGGTGTTGGTGTTATCAACGCGAAAGAAGCGATCCCAGATCCGCGGGAGATCCTCGGGTGCGATGCCGATACCCTGATCATGGATCGCGATGCGTACCCACTCGCCTGGTGGGTGATCGGGTGGCAAGGGAGCAGGTGGGCTCTCTTCGATCGAGAGAGCAATCTCGCCGCCCTTTGGGCTATACTTGATCGCGTTGGTCAGCAAGTTGAAAATCACCTGCTTAATTTTATCGCGATCAATCGAAACTGGTGGTAGGCTGGGGGCGACTGCCAAGAGCAGCCGATGCTTCGTGAGCTGTGTATTGAGCTGAGTGCTCAATTCGGCCACGATGCTATTGAGCGACGTGAGCCAGCGATTGAGTTTGAGTTGCCCCGCTTCAATGCGTGAAATACTCAAGAGATCTTCAACCAGCTGTGAGAGGCGACTCGCCTCCTGATAGACCGTATTGATGAACTGTGCACGCTCAGCCGGACTGAACTCACGGTTCTGGAGCAGTTCGGTGTAGCCCAGAATCGATGTGAGTGGAGTGCGTAACTCGTGGCTTACGGTTGAGACAAACTCATTCTTCAGCCGGTCAGCCTCACCCTCACGAGTAACATCCGTTACCGCCCAGAGACGACCACTCACCTGGCGCTGACTATCACTGGTAGGCACCGAGAGGATCTGGAGCTCCTGTGTCGGATTGGTGAGCCGCACGCGGGTGATCTGGCTCTCACTGGGAGCGCGGAGGCCCGCGCTGCAGAACTCATTGAGGCGCAGCGGATCAACTAACCGTGGGAGGAGGAGCTCAACGAGGTCGAGGCTCACATGGAACGTCGTGCGCCCCTGTTGGATCTGCAGTTCGTTGATGCCCCAGAGTTTAGCCCAGGCGGGATTGGAACGCAGTACCTTCCCGTTCGCATCCAGGAGGGCGAGGCCAGTGGGCAGGTTCGCGAAGACCTGACCGAGGTAGTTGGCACTTTCCAGTGCTTCCTGGTAGTGCATGGCTCGGCTAAGCGGGTAGGTAGCACGAGCGCAGAGAGCACGGATAAAGGCGAGTTCATCCTCACCGAATGCGTTTGAGCGGGTACTGTCGAGTACGATCACCGCGACAGCCCGATCCCCAATCATAATTGGTGCAGCCAACTCAGCGCGAGCATCGACGTCGGCTGGTGGCAGATCAGGTTCAAGAGTCACATCACGGATCAAGAGTGCGCGGCCCAGTCGAGCTACGCGCCCGGCCAAACCCGTCTCCCAGCTGAGGCGTTGACGACTCTGGGCGGGTAGTCCGTTCCAGATCGCGTCGGGGTAACCCTCGGCAATCTGGAGGACGAGTTCACCCAGGGTATGGTCAACGAGGGCTACAGCACCCGCCTCGGCCCCGGTTGCGGTGAGTGCACGTCGTAAGAGTAGGCTGAGGAGCTCGTGCATGTCGAGCATAGCCTCGAGTTGCCGATCAAGCTCGGCTAACTGTCGACGCTGTCGCGGGGCCAGCGTGAGACCGGTAGGCGTATCACCATCGGAGAGCCCAATCGGTGCATGGGGGAGTCGATTTCCCTCCTGGGCAATGATGACCGCGAGCTGGGGGAGTAGCGCTCCTATGAGGTTGCGTATCGCTCCCTCGAAGCTAATCGTCTGCTCGGCACGCAGTTCAAGCACCCCCCAGAGGCGCCGCTCCCAGTGAATAGGGGCACCGAGGTAGGTGGCCTGCACAACGGGGAGATGTCCACCGGCGGCCACAGGATTGCTCACCACAATGGTTCGCGTACTGATTGCCCCGTCGAGGGCAACCCGCCGCATCAGTCCTTCATCCCATGGGTAGGGCCAACTATCCACTGAGTAGAACTGTTGGCGGATGGTACCAGGTTGCGCCGACTGGAGCCAGCAGGTCAGGCGGGCATCGCGGCAGCGCGTGGTATGGCGTAGGAGCTCGAAGAGTCGATGGAATCGCTGCTCGAGCGGGCGATCCTCATACAGGATACGCGTCGCTTCAGCAAGTAGGCTTAAACTCTCCGACAGCTGCACCGATTGTAGTGGCATACGCACGAACTCGGGATGGTTCAATAATCTTCTCTGTATTGTAGCGCCTGGATCGCTTCTGTCAAAGTGATTGGTAACCGAATGATGACAACCCGATGGTTCGCGAG
>CAIWUD010000427.1 GCA_903915775.1 uncultured Chloroflexota bacterium
ATATCGGCTTTGATCATTCCACCGCTGCGATGGCGACTAAAGCGCTCAACCGCTTCCCCATTCACGAACAGTGCACCTGAACTCCGATCACCATCACCGGTGAACTGGATCACGTAGCGCCGACCTGGGCAGGTATCGAAGAGACGTAGCAGCCAGATAGCTGGCCCTTCGAAGGCAAACTGCCCCAGGTCGACCTCAGCAAGATCAGGGCGGAAGGCGCCGGGATAAGCACGAGCCACCGCTTCACCAGCGAACTGCACCTCTTGCCAGAGGGCTGACCAGCCAGTGGAGAGGTCAGTCACTTCACCATCCAGGTAGAGGGTATCGAGGAGGCCTTTCAGCTCACCGAGCTTGAGCCCATAGTTGAAGCGCCCCAGGTTATCGGCGAGGAGGCGCAGTTCGTGCCGCCCAGCTGGCAGCTCTAGGGGCAGCGTGAAGTGTGGAGCATCCGGCCCCAGCCCCAGCCAGCCGACATCGGTGCCATTTACGAGCAGACGAGCGCGGTCACTCAGCCAGGGGGCGGCTAGGTGCGTGGAGAGGGGCGCCGTGAGCTCCAGTTCGGCGCGGTACCATCCGTAGCCATAGGCGCACTCCAGATGATCCATTGCGATAGGCTGCGTGATGGGTTGCCAGCCATCGGTGGCAACCGACTCGCTGCTCGTGTGGCGTTTGGCAGGCAATGAAAGCAGTTTCAGGTCGGTTGCTGCAGGTACGGAGGGTGGCGCAGCGCCAAACTGGTCGGCGAGCTGCTGGGGTAGCAGCTGCAGCTGCAACGTACGTGCAGCACAACGCAGGGTGATGCTGCTCCCACGCTCCTTCAGCCAGTAGCCGAGGTGAAGGTTATTCCCCTCGATACGGAGCTGCAAGGAGGGATCGTGCTCGGCATCTAGCTGGATGGGTTGGTCGGGAAACGCGAGGCCCAGGCGCCCCTGTTCACCAGGTTGGCCGTAGATCACGAGGAGATCATGATCAGCGGTAAAGGCATGGCCGGCCGTCCAGAAGCCCAGAATACGCCCGGTGTGGTAGCTCAGCCGTACTCCTTCATCACCAAGGGGCAACTGGGCGAAGATCGGGCGTATCGTCGCGGGCTCAACCTCAACGCGGAGATGCTGTCTGGGCTGTTCGAGGAAGATCTGGTAGGTAGCACCTTCAAGGGTAGGGTTGTAGAGGAAGGTTGCTTGGAAATCACACCAGTTCACAGGGGCGTTAGGAGCAGCGCGAACGGTACGGTAGGGTGCAGCAGCGGCCTCACTGCGCCCACGCACAACCGGCGGGCCAATCACCCGCATCCCACCAGCTATAGCATCGGCCAGCACGGGGGCCAATTGGGGGCCAAAGCTACCGAGGAAGAGGTGGTGACGGCGGGCTACCAGGGCTTTGGAACGCAGTTCGCCATACTCACTCACCGGCGCGTCATAGTCGTAGCTGGCGGTCATGAAGACGAGATCGCCGCCCACCGTGCGCCCACCCCAATGGGCAAAGTTGGTACCACCGGCCCACATCCAGTGGGAGAAGCCAGCAGCACCAACGGCCGTCAGTTGGTGCAGTGTGATATCGAGCTTTGCCGGGCTCTTCCGGGCATCGTGGTTCCCGCCCCACTGGTCAAACCAGCCGCTCCAGAGCTCGCTAACAATCATTGGCATCTCGGGCCAGAGTGCACGTGACTGCACCAACTTCTCGGCAATCCCGCTCCAGCCATTACGAAACTCGGGCTGCCCGGGCATAGCGCCCATGCATGTGTATTGGGGCACAACGATGCCCCGCGCGGTTGCCGCGTCGGCCAGACTGTGCTGGTGGGTATCGTGGGCGTAGAACCCCGAGGCCCAGTGCTCGTTCTCGATCTGGCAGAGAATGACGGCACCACCGTGTTGGTGTTGGCGGGGCGCAATGATCGCCATGAGGCGATCAAACCAGCGTTCGATAGCGCCGATATAGCGAGGATCATCAACCCGTAGCCTGATCCCCGGCTCGGCAGTGAGCCAGGCAGGCAGTCCACCATTCTCCCACTCGGCACAGATGTAGGGCCCAGGGCGCACGATCGCCTTGAGACCCAGCTCATTGCAGAGGTCAAGGTAGGCAGCGAGATCCGCCTCTGCTGTGAAGTCAAACTGACCAGGCTGGGGCTCGTGACGATTCCAGGGGATGACGGTATCAATTGTATTCAGACCGGCCCAGCGTGCCTGCTCCAGGAGTGAGCGCCACTCGGCACGGGGCCAGCGGAAGTAGTGGATGCAGCCAGATAGTAGGTAGAAGGGGCGACCATCGAGTTGCAGACCGGCCCGGTCGATCGTCACTGAACGCATAACCGTGAGGCTCCTTGCTTGGATCGAGGGTTCCATGTTGGCTGCGCCAACGTGGCCGTCTGGCGTTACTAGAGTTGGGTTGGGGGCTTTTGCGGAGGGCTACACCCTCCACGCCTCCCGCTTCGGCTGTGCCAAGTTACCCGGCGGCCCAGCCACGTGCGCGTTCCACAGCCTGGAACCAGCGACCGAGAAGCTCAGTGCGCTGTTCCGCATCGAGGCTTGGCTCAAAGCGCTGTTCTGTACCATCGAGAAGTTGAGGTAACGCCTCTAGGTTTGACCAGAGACCAGAGCCCAGACCAGCGAGCAGGGCAGCAGCACGGGCACTCGTCTCGGTAGAGCGGGCACGAACTAGGCGTACGCCGGCAAGATCGGCCTGGATCTGGCACGCCAAATCGCTATTGGCCAACCCACCGCCGACACAGAGCTGGTTGATAGTCAGATTACCCTCGCGGCGCATGGTCTCGAGGATCTCGTGCAACTGGCAGCCAATCGCCTCGAAGAAGGCACGTGCGACATGGGCCGAGGTGGTACCGAGAGTCATGCCCAGAATGGTACCCCGTGCACTCCGATCTTCACTAGGTACACCGAGGCCAGTGAAGGCTGGTACGAAAACAACCCCATCACTACGAGTGACCGATCCTGCCAAGCTATCGAGATCACTGGCACGCCTGATCAGCCGCATCTGGGAGAGCCAGCGCACCACTGCCCCGGTCACCGTCATATCAGCCTCGAGGCTGTAGGTCGGCTGCCCTGCAAGCTCCCAGGCCAGGTAGGTCTTACAGATGCCTTGAGGAGGTGCTGAAGGACCAGCGACAACGTTAATGAACGAGGCAGTGCCGTGGGTCACGGCGGCCTGCCCGGGGTGATGACAATCGTAGCCGAAGAGGGCTGCCTGTTGATCGGTGATCATGGCCACGACCGGTACGTTGACGTCACCAACACGGAGATCACCAAACTGGTGCAGCGTCGGGCGGGCGAGGGGAAATGCCGTGCGCGGCAGGCCCAAATAGTCGATCCACTCGTCCCAGAGAGCCCGCCGACGCGGATCGAAGATGGTCATCGCCTGGAGCAGGGAGTAGTCGAGGGCGTGCTCTGCGGGACGGCCAAGGGCCTGAACGATCCAGCCAGCGGCCAGGGAGACACGGAGACGCCCAGCGGCAGCGGCACGAGCGAAAGCATCATCATGACGCATGCGCCAAGCCATGTGCATCGCCGAACAGTAGGCCCCAGGGAATTGCCCCAGGCGCTCACGCCGCTCTGCAGCATGTTCCCACTGTCCAACCTCCTCAACCAGAGGTAGCGTGCGGAGATCCTGCCAGGTAATTGCGTTACCGATAGCCCGACCAGTCCGCCGATCCCAGGCAAAAGTTGTGTCGCGCTGCGAGGTAATCCCACAAGCAACAATTGTGTCTGGGCTGCAGCCGGATCGTGCGACTGCATCATCGATCGCCGCAGCAACACTGCGAGCGAGAGCTACCGGGCTCTGCTCAACCCAACCAGGATGTGGGTAGAGCCGTGCCACTGGCCGGTAGCCATACCCGCGCACCTGACCACGCGCATCAAGGAGGATCGCACGACTCCCGCTTCCACCCTGATCAATTCCAAGAACCAGTCGTTCAGCCATGCCTGCCTCTGTCTGCCCTGTGGGACACTACTCAGCATGGCATTATAGCAGCCTTGAGGAAGATTTCCGATGCGGAACCTGTGACCAGCATATGAGAGGCGTGGAGGGCACAATCCCTCCACAAACAACCCCAACCCAGCCCTTGGTAGCGCCAGACACGACTGTTGGTGCAGCCGACATTGAAACAGGTCCTAGGGGTACAATGGGATGGTAGATTGTAGCTGTATTGCTTCACGAAGTTAGCGCCTCACCCCACCCCTCCCCCGTTGGGGGAGGGAGCCAGAATCCTCCCCCCAGCGGGGGGAGGTTGGGAGGGGGGGCATCTGTGCCAACCTTATGAAACAATACATGTAGCCACAAGGATAAGGAAACGACTACCACTGGAGATCATCTCATGCCAATGCTCACCCTGAACGACGGGCTCACCCTCCACTACCGCATTGATGGTCGCACCGATGGGGCGCCCCTACTCTTCAGCAATTCGCTTGGTACCGACCTAGGCATGTGGGATGCCCAGGTCGCCGAGTTGAGCGACACCTTCCGTATTGTGCGCTACGATACACGCGGCCACGGTGCATCTGGCCTACCCTCAGGGCCCACCACCCTCGATCGGCTAGGGCAGGATCTGCTGGCGCTCCTCGATCATCTCGAAATAGAAGCAACCCATGTGTGCGGTATCTCCTTGGGTGGTCTGACCGCGCAGTGGCTCGCGATCCACCACCCTACGCGGGTGAAGCGACTCATCCTGAGCAATACCGCAGCACGCATCGGTAGCCCGGAGATCTGGAATGCGCGCATCGATGCGGTCACCAGCGCTGGTATGGAGGCGGTGGTGGAGGCGGCACTAAAGCGCTTCTTCAGCCCGGCCTTCCATGGGCGCCATCCCGAAGTAGTGCAGCAATTTGGTGCAATACTGCGCGCTACTGATAGCACAGGCTATACGGCCTGCTGCGCTGCGGTGCGTGACGCCGATCTGCGCCCGCTGGTGGCAGGGATCCGTGCACCGACACGAGTGATTGGCAGTTCGCTCGATGAGTCTACACCTCCAGCCCAGGCAGAAGCGTTGCACGCCGCGATCCCTGGAAGCGAACTGCTACTCCTCGAGGGTGTTGCGCACCTTACGAATATTGAGCAGCCTGCAACCTTTAGTAACCTACTGCGCAACTTTCTGAGGGGATAGGAAGATCTTCATGGGGGCCAAGCCCCCGGCACGGGGTGGTAGAAGCCCGCACTCCCAGCAGGTAGCGCACCCATTTCAATGCAGCAGACAGCCAACTGATGGTACAATGATTCAGGCTGTGGGGCGTGAGCATAACCGTCTGGTGCTACCAGAGCTGGGTTAAGATTGTTTGCGGAGGGCTACGCCCTCCATAGCTCCCCGCGTGCTGCGTGGAGTGATCCCATCCCCCCAGCGGGGAGTGGCTGGATTTTTATGTCAATTTCCTACCAAGAGCAGTACCAACTAACATGCCCGACCTGCGGCACCGAGTGCGCTGCACCGCTCTGGCTCATCCTGGATGCCCAGGAGCAGCCGGAGGCGGTCGAGTTGCTGCTGCGCGAAGAACTGAACCTCATTGATTGTCAAGCCTGCGGCCACCGCGGGCCTGCTGGCGCGCCACTTCTCTATCACGATGGAGTAGCCAGGCGGATAATCTTCGCCCCAGCACCAGGATCGGCGGAGCACGAGTGGCGCGAGCAGGCGCGAGAGCTCCATGCGCTGCTCATCGGCTCCATCCCTGAAGAGCAGCGTCGCCCCTACCTTGGTGACGTCGATATTGCCCAGGATCTCGCTGGGATCGCCCATCTGGTACGTCGGGCGCAGTCGCGCCGACGTACGCCAACCCCGTCGAAGCCGTCGGCACCCGAGGGCAACCCACCGCTCCTCGTCGCCGTTGAGGCGCTCCTGGCTGCCAATAGCCCCGCTGAGCTCGACCAGGTAGTGGCGCGCTACCCTATCCTGCTCGACCCATCGAGTAGTTCGACGCTGACCCAGTTGGCGCATGTCGCTACCGAGCAGCGTGCCTTCGAGGTCGCGGAGAGTCTACGTGCGGCCCGTGAGTTGCTCAAGCGTATGGAGGCACTGACCCAGCCTGAGCCAGTCGATGGTATGGGCAACACCCTGGCCGAGGAGGCGCTTCAGGCGCTGCTCCGTGCCCAGAACAGTGCCGAGTTGTCAGCCGCAGTTCAGGCCCATCCAACCCTAGGCCTTCCCACCACGGATCGTCTGCTCGCTCATCAGGTTGAGCTCGCTCTGGACGAGGGGAATGAGCGCCTCGCGCTCCAGCTTGAGGAGCGGCGTGAGGCGCTGGTTACGCTGCGTACCACTGCGCCCCACGTTGCTTCAACCCACCTGCTCGAAGAGGCAATTGAGGCCCTGTTGATCGCCGACGGTGAGGCAGCGATCACTGCAGCCATCGACACCTATCCCATCCTCCTCGAAGCTGCCGCCCTCGAGTCACTCTGGCAGTTCGCCGCAACGGCGAGGGCCAGTGGTGATGAGGAGTTGGCCCGCTACGCCGTGGAATGCCGTGCAATGCTCCAGCGCGTTCGTGATGGCTTAGCATCCTGAGCCCACCAATGAGGTGAGTCACGCCCCATAGAGTGAAAGATAACGATCATGCTTCAGCGTACCCCGCTCTTCGCAACCCACGTTGCCATGGGCGCCCGGATGGTTGAGTTTGGTGGCTGGGAGATGCCGGTACAGTACCGGGGGATCATCGAGGAGCATCAGGCGGTGCGTCAGCGCGCCGGGCTCTTCGATATCTGCCACATGGGGCGTTTTCTGGTTCGTGGCCCCCAGGCCGAAGAGTTTTTGGACTATCTGGTGAGTAGTAACGTGGCAGCCATTGGACCGGGCCAGTCCAACTATGGACTACTCTGCCGTCCCGATGGTGGTATCGTTGATGATATCTTTATCTACCACCTCGACCACGAGTTCCTAGTCGTCGTCAACGCCTCCAATCGTCAGAAGGATTGGGAGTGGTTGCAACAGCATCGTGGTAGCTTTGCCGTCGAGATGGAGGACTATTCGGAGCAGTGGGCAATGCTCGCACTCCAGGGCCCAGCCGCAGAGATGCTCCTGGCGGCTGCCCCAGACTCGGCGACGGCTCATCTCGCCGATCTGCCGTTCCATGGCGTTACCCGGGCCAACCTCTTTGGGCTGGAGAGCCTGATTGCCCGTACTGGCTATACCGGTGAGGATGGGTTCGAGCTCTTCTTTGCCGCTGAGCATGCCCCCACGGTCTGGTCACGTCTCCTAGAGCTTGGTGAGCCAGGGAGTGTGCAGGCGTGCGGCCTCGGTGCCCGGGATAGCCTCCGCTTTGAGCCCTGCCTGGCCCTCTACGGCCATGAGATCAGCGATACGATCAACCCGTATGAGGCACGCCTCGGGTGGGTGGTAAAGCTCGATAAGGGTGACTTCATCGGACGTGCCAGCCTAGCCCAGATCAAGGCCCAAGGCCCCGTACGCAAACTTACCGGCTTCGAACTCCTTGGTCGTGGGGTTGCCCGTGGTGACTACCCCATCCAGAGCCTGGAGGGGCAAGCAGTGGGCTATGTCACTACCGGCATGCCCGCACCGACTCTCGGGCGACCCCTGGGCATCGCCCTGGTTCCTACTGCCCTCAGTGGTGAGGGTAGCGAGTTCGATATAATCATCCGTGAGAAGCCCGTCCGCGCACGGGCGATCAAGATGCCGTTCTATAAGCCACGCTACAAGAAGTAGCCCCCTTTTGTACAAGATAGGAAGCGTAGATGGCAACGAACATTCCTGTAGAGCTCCGCTACAGCAAATCGGACGAGTGGCTGCGCATGGAGGGTGATGAGGTGGTGATCGGGATCACCGATTACGCCCAGAACGCCCTCGGTGATATCGTCTACCTTGAGCTCCCTACGGTCGGAACAGTGCTCAGTGCCAGAGCCTCCTTCGGCGTGATCGAGTCGGTCAAGGCCAGTTCCGACCTCTACGCGCCTATTGGGGGCGAGGTTGTTGCGGTCAATACGGCGCTCGAGAGTGCACAGGAGCCAATCAATCAGGATCCCTACGGTGACGGCTGGCTCATCCGCGTGCGCCCCTCGGGCGAGGAGGAGGAGTTGCTCGATGCGCAGGCCTACGCCGCTTACTGTGAAGAACGCGCCCACTAGGGCAGGATGAGCAGAAAAAGGAGATACCCGGACGTATGTCCCACTACATCTCTCTGACGGAGGCCGAACGAGCCGAGATGCTCAAGGCCATTGGCGTCACCAGCAGCGCTGATCTCTTCGCCGATGTACCCAGCGCCTACCGCTTCCCACGTCTCGACCTGCCCACACCGATGTCTGAACCGGATCTGGTGCGGGAACTACAAGCCCTTGCTGGCGCCAATGCCCAGGCGCAAAGCCATGCGATCTTTCTCGGTGCCGGAGCGTACAACCACTTCGTGCCAGCAGCGGTTGATCAAATTCTCCGCCGTGGCGACTACTATAGCGCCTACACACCCTATCAGCCCGAGATTAGCCAGGGAACGCTCCAGGCTATTTTCGAGTACCAGAGCATGATCTGCTCCCTCACCGGGATGGAGATCGCCAACGCCTCCCACTATGATGGCGCAACGGCGATCGCCGAGGCAGCAATCATGGCGATCAATGTCGTGCGCAATCGACGCAAAATCGTCGTTGCACGCGGTGTCAATCCCCAGTATCGCGCCGTCCTCCGCACCTACCTGCAGGCACTCGACATGCCCATCGTCGGTGATGAGACGCCAGGCGCCACGATTGAGGATGCCCTGGCTCAGGTCGATAACCAGACTGCCCTGCTGATCGTGCAGAACCCTGACTTTCTGGGCCGCCTCCACGACCTGCGCGGGTTAGCTGAGCGTGTTCAGGCGAAGGGGGCTCTGCTCTGCGTCCATTTCGATCCGATCGCCCTCGGCTGCTTCCAGACCCCCGCCGAGATTGGGGCTGATATCGCCACGGCTGAGGGTCAACCCCTGGGCATTGGCCTCAATTTTGGCGGCCCCTACCTGGGCATCTTCACCACACGCCAGAAGTATGTGCATAAAATTGCTGGGCGGCTCGTCGGCGTTACCAAGGATGTTGATGGTCGTCTGGCGTATGTGTTAACCCTGCGCGCACGCGAGCAGGATATTCGGCGCGAGCGGGCAACCAGCAATATCTGTACGAATCAGGCCCTGATGGCGCTCGCCGCGACGGTCTACATGAGCTTGATGGGGCGTCAGGGCATGCACAACGTCGCTAAGCTCTGCTACCACCGTGCTCACTACGCTGCTGCCGAGATTGCTAAGATCCCCGGCTATACGGTTCATGGTGGACCATTCTTCAAGGAGTTTGTAGTACGCTGCCCACGGCCAGTGAGCGAGATCAACCAGGAGCTCCGCGCCCAACGGATCATCGGTGGCTACGATCTGAGCAGCGATGAGCCTGAACTCGGCCACGCGATGCTCGTTGCCGTCACCGAGATGAATAGGAAGGCTGATATCGATCGTCTGGTCACGGCCTTACGCTCTGCCGCATCGTGATGATTAGCGCAACGCAGATCGAACGTATCGTTGCCCATGCCATACCCAGGGTGGCGCTCCATGCGGCTACACCCCTGGGCGAGCGTACCGTGCGCCTGGATCTGGGTGGCATGCGGCCACGGGTGTTGCGTCTACCGGCACCACCCGATCCTGGTGCTGGGGATGCGCTGGCCGCTGAGGCCCTCGCTCTCAGCGCACTACGTGCGGAGATCGATCTGCCGTTGCCCGAACTCTTCACCTACGAGCCGACCGCTGTGGCTGGTACGCCCTACCTCCTGATGAGCTACCTGGAGGGCATGACCCTCCCCGAGGCGCTGCCCGCGATGAACGAAGAGCAGCGCTATAACCTCGGCAGCGAGCTCGGTCGGCTGATGGCACGCATCCACGGCTACCACGCACCACAGTATGGCCAACTGAGCCCCACGCATCCACCGAGCCTCTCTCAGCACGGCGCCCCAGGCGATGAGCCTGAGGTGCCAGCTAGCGATGAGGATCGACGCTACATCCAGGCCAGGCTTGATGCTGCCATGAGCATGGCCGAGCAGCTAGGCGAACTCGACCAGGCCGATGCCAGACAACTGGCAAGTTGGGCCCCGGATCATGTGGTTGGCACGGGGCAGCCTGCCTGCCTGCTGCATGGTGATCTTCGTCCTGAACGCATCCTGGTACGACGGCGTGAGCGGGGGTGGATCCTGGGGGGAGTGACGGGCTGGGGCTGTGCCCTAACCTGGCGCCCAGCCTGGGATCATGTCGCACTCCTAGAGCAGTTTCCAAGTA
Organism: uncultured Chloroflexota bacterium; assembly: GCA_903915775.1. Lineage (GTDB taxonomy): Bacteria > Chloroflexota > Chloroflexia > Chloroflexales > Chloroflexaceae > Viridilinea. The sequence goes on from CAIWUD010000427.1 coordinate 10,221, forward strand.
GCGACTACTTCAGCCTCCGCGTAGGGTATGGGAACGCCTACGACGCTACGACCGAGCGCCGCTACGACCAGTTGCGCGAATTCGCCCTGCTCCCCTTTCGCACTATCTTCTTCCTTGAGGCCGGGCGGCCTGACCTGGCTATGGCCCTGCTACAGCTAGTATCGTCGCACCATGATCATTGAAAGAGTAACCTATTCGTATGGATAACTACGACCCGCATATTTACGAACTCTCGGCACCTGGCAAGCATGGTACGAACCTCCCGCGTCTCGACGTACCCGAGACGGAGCTTCCTGCCAACCTGCTGCGCCAGGATGGAATGAACGACTTCCCCGAGCTCACCGAGCCCGAGGTCATCCGTCACTACACCCGAATCAGTCGGAACAACGTTGGTATCGATACGGGCATGATTTCGCTCGGCTCCTGCACGATGAAGTTCAACCCCAAGCTTCACGAGGAGGCCGCCCGTTACGCTGGCTTTGCTGCGGCCCACCCGCTGCAGGGTGATGCACTGAGCCAGGGTGCGCTGCAGCTGATGTATGAACTGCAGGACTACCTGGGTGAGATCTCAGGCTTCGACGCGGTCAGCTTGCAACCAGCTGCTGGGGCGCAGGGGGAGTTTACCGGCATCTTGGTCTTCCGCGCCTACCATCTCAGCCGTGGCGATGAAGATCGCACAGAGGTGCTCGTGCCCGACGCCGCCCACGGCACGAACCCCGCCACTGCGGCGATGGTTGGCCTCAAGGTCGTTGAGGTGAAGAGCGACGCCCGTGGCAATGTCGACATGGACGACCTCCGCGCCAAGGTTTCGTCGCGCACTGCGGGTATGATGCTGACGAACCCCAATACGCTCGGCCTCTTCGAAGAGCAGATTGTCGAGATTAGCCAGATCGTCCACTCGGTGGGCGGGCTGATGTATGGCGATGGGGCTAATTTTAACGCCATCCTGGGCATTGCCAAGCCAGGCAAGCTCGGCTTCGACTTCATGCACTACAACCTGCACAAGACCTTCACGACGCCTCACGGCGG
>CAIWUD010000428.1 GCA_903915775.1 uncultured Chloroflexota bacterium
CAAGCCGATTCGGGCCACGACACATCGAGCTTCCAACCCCTGATTGAGCAGATCAACTCCTCCATGCGCCTCTTGCGCCACCGCGTCTGCTGGTTGCGCAACTATCTGACCCATACGGGCGATCTGCCCTACGATCCACAATCCTGATCGGCCCAACGGTCGTGTCGGCGTAGTCGAAGCTGCACTGAAAGGAGGCCTTGATGCGCATCGGGATCCTCACCGGTGGCGGTGATGTGCCCGGCCTGAATCCATGCATCAAAGCAGTCGTCAACCGTGCCGCGGATAATGGATGGGAAGTTCTAGGGATCAGGAATGGTTGGGCCGGGTTGCTCAACTACAACCTGGACGACCCAGACGCGAATAGCCACTGGATCCAGCCACTCACCCGTGCCCATGTCCGTACCATCGACCGCTATGGCGGAACCCATCTGCACACCTCTCGTACGAATCCGGCGCGAGTCAAGTTCGCCACCCTCCCCCCATTCCTCCAAGCAACCCTTGCCCCGAATGGCGATCGTCAGACGATCGACGCAACGCCCCACGTCCTGCGTGTGCTTGAGCATCTCGAGATCGAGATCCTGATCCCGATAGGTGGCGATGATACGCTCAGCTACGGGGTGCGCATGCACCAGGAGGGTGTACGGGTCATTGCGATCCCCAAGACCATGGACAACGATGTGTTCGGTACCGACTACTGTATTGGCTTCAGTACGGCGGTAACGCGGAGTGTTGAGTTCATCAATGCGCTGCGCACCCCCGCCGGGAGCCATGAGCGTCTGGCGGTGATCGAGCTCTTCGGGCGTAACAGTGGTGAGACGGCCCTGCTCTCAGCCTACCTTGCCGATACCGATCGCGCACTCATCAGTGAGGTTCCCTTCGACGTCGAGCGCCTCGCAGCCCTGCTGGTTGAAGATCGCCGTGCGAACCCGAGCAACTACGCCGTCGTGGTCATCTCCGAGGGGGCGAGTATGCTTGGCGGTCAGCTGGTTGAGTATGGCCAGGAAGATGCCTATGGCCATAAGAAGCTCGGTGGGATCGGCCAGATTGCGGGTGAAGCGTTGAAGCAGATCACCGGTATCGAAATCGTGCATCAGCAACTGGCCTACCTGATGCGCGCTGGTGCCCCCGACTCGCTCGATCGCATGGTAGCGATGTCGTACGGTAATCTGGCCGTTCAGCAACTCGAACAGGGCCACCATGGCCTGATGGTCGCTCTGCAGAATGGGGTCTACACGACGGTTCGGGTTGATACCTGTACCCAGGGGGTGAAGCGTGTTGATGTGTCTGAGCTCTACGACAGTGCGGCCTATCGGCCGCGCATTACCCATCTGCTTGGCAAGCCGATGTTCCTCTACTAGGGACTGGTTCAACGTCGGCTGCGCAACCAGGGCTGGGTTGGGTCTTTGTGTGAAGAGCGCAGCCCTCCACGCCTCCCATAAGCGTTTGAACTATGTCGGCTGCGCCAGTTGGATAGTCTGGCGGTAGCGAGGCTAGGTTTTTTGTGGAGGGCTCCGTCCTCCACCGTCAAAGGAGGTTGATTATGGCGAAGGTTGTGCTGACCCGTGGCAAGGTGATGGGCATGAGCGCCTGTGCCAACGAGCGCGGTATTATTGCCGCGGCAGCGATGGATCAGCGCGGTTCGCTCAAAAAAGCGATCGCACGGGCGCGTGGGGAGGGCGGTAGTGCTACTGCTGAGGATCTGACCGCTTTTAAGACGGCGGTGACAAAGGTGCTCACCCACTACGCAACGGCGATTCTCATGGATCCGGAGTATGGTCTGCCGGCCCTGCGCGAGCGGGCGCCTAGCGCGGGAGTGCTCCTCGCCTACGAGCAGACCGGCTACGACCAGTCGCTGAAGGGGCGTCTACCCGATCTGCTCCCCGGTTGGAGTGTGCGCCGCCTGGTCGAAAATGGTGCGAATGCGATCAAGATTCTCCTCTATATCAACCCCTTCGACGAGGAGTCGATCAATCGGATCAAGTATGCGTTTATCGAGCGTGTCGGCGCTGAGTGTACCGCCCTGGACGTACCCTTCTTTCTCGAACCACTCGCCTACGACGATTCGATTGGTGATGAGAAGGGTATCGAGTTCGCTCACGTGAAACCACGCTACGTCACCGCCTACATGGAGGAGTTCTCGAAGCCGCGCTACGGTGTGGATGTACTCAAGGTAGAGGTTCCGGTCAACATGAAGTTCGTCGCCGGGACACGCGCCTTTAGTGGCCAGCAGGTCTACAGTCGCCAGGAGGCCCTCAAGCTCTTCCAGAGCGCCGCGGCTGCGGCGAGTAAGCCGTTTATCTACCTCAGTGCTGGAGTCAGTGATGAGATCTTTCTTGAGACGATCGAGTTAGCGGGTGAAGCGGGCGTCTCCTTCTCGGGGGTGCTCTGTGGACGTGCCACCTGGCAAGAAGGGATTCCCATCTTTGCCCAACGCGGGGTCACCGCCCTTGAGGAGTGGCTCCGCGATCGCGGTGTGCGCAACATCGAAGCCCTTAACCACGCCCTGGACGCCGCTGCACAGCCCTGGTGGAAGATCTACGGCGGGATCGATGCGATTGAGATCGTTGAGCCGGGTGCACAGCGCGAGGCAGTTATTCGGTAGGGTTCGGGGGAGTGAGCCAGGGCTGGGTTGAGGTTCTTGCAGAGGGCGTAGCCCTCACCTGTCAAGCTCGGGTGCGGCGTAATTCGCTCCGCGTCAGCACCAAGACCGCAACCAGAATCAGCCCGCCCCCGAGCAAAGAGACCGGTGTCAGCGCCTCGTTGAGCCACCAGTAGGCCAGTAGAACGGTCACTACCGGCTCCAGTGTCGAGAGCATCGACGCATTCGTCGGCCCGACACGCTCTAGTCCGGCGAGAAACGCTGCCACCGGTATCAGGGTGGCGAGCACTACAATCCCCATGATGGCTATCCATCCCGTGCTCGTAGCCGGGAAATGTGATCCATTCATCAGCATCAACAGACCGGCGCTCACCCCTGCTGCGGCAAAAATGACCGCCGATGATTGGATGGACGAGGTCTGCCTCATCACGTCGGTGCCGACAATGATGTAGATCGAGTAGATCATCGCCCCCGTAATGGCCAGCAGTATGCCGATGATCTGCCCGCCTGATGGTCCAACCGTAAAGACGATCCCTAGCAGTGCCACTCCGAGTGCCAACCCTTTGACGCCGGTGATGGGCTCACGTAGCACCAGTGCGGCGAGGAGCGCGACAAAGACTGGGTAGAGGTAGAGCAGCATCGCTACCAGTCCTGCCGAGGCATAGTTCAACGCCGTCAGGTAGGCAAACGACTGGCCAATATAGCCGATAGCGCCCATGCCTATCAGCCGTAACAATACTGGGCCGCGTGGTAGCCGTTCACGCCGCACGACGAGCACAGCAAACATGAGTATGGCCGCGAGGGTAAAGCGCAAGAAGAGGATCGTCAGGGCGTCCATCCCGTCCGCAGAGGCATACCGGCCGAAGATGGCTAATGTCCCGAACCCGACGGCAGAGACAACAATGAGCATAGTACCGACAAGACGGGACATACGTGTTCTTCCTCCGTGAGTAACTGTTCACACTTCTCCTGGAGCGAGGGCGTCTCGCCCTCGTGGCCCCCCCGTACGGGCAACCCCCCGTGGTTGCCCGTACATATGCCTTACCCCAACGGTGAATAATTACCTCCACAATGACTCTTGACAAGTCGCGAGCCTTCTCCGCTTGACGAGCGTGCGGGAGGGGTGGAGGGCGCAGCCCTCCACAATGACTCTTGACAAGTCGCGAGCCTTCTCCGCTTGACGAGCGTGCGGGAGGGGTGGAGGGCGCAGCCCACCACAATGACACTTGACAAATCGCGAGCCATCTCCGCTTGACGAGCGTGCGAGA
>CAIWUD010000429.1 GCA_903915775.1 uncultured Chloroflexota bacterium
AACGAAGCTCCGTAATCAATCTGCCCGGCTCGCGAACCTCTACTTCGAGGACGGGTAGAGAGGTTTTCTGTAAATAGTAGCGCGACTCCCAACCGGAAATCAGGCGCATGGAGTGAATAGGTATCGATGCGCTGATTGTTAGTGAGGCCGTGCTATGATACACCATCATGCCCTCTACTTGCCAATCATCCGGAGAGAGACGCCAGCGCAGCACTGCTTTGTCCCGGAAGCCACGTATCTCATCAGTGACATGGACGTATCCCGCCCTGAGCGTAACCGTTCTGCGATGCCATGCACCGAGCCAATCCCGGTAGGCAGCACGAGCTTGTAGGCTACCATCTTTCTGCTCTGGCCCCTCTACAGCCCTGCCATCCAACCACTCCCCCCACAAGAAACGACCCAGTTTCGGCATGGGATCACGCTCATCAAACTGGATGTTATTATGGCCCTTTGGTCCACTAAAGTATGCTGCTAGGTCAGGCTCGGTATTGTAGCTGTATGAGCCAGCATCGCGCAAGATGTTTGTCGTGCCTTGCCACACATCGACATGCAGAGCATCAGAGTGGCCTGGGCGGAAGCGATAGTACGGGTAGCGAAAGAGTAGCGTCAACTGCTCCTTCTTGAGCAGGATATACCCAGCAGCATGGAAAGCCTCCTGAGCTACCGATTGGTCGACAGTTCGTGGAATTTCGAGACCCAACCAGCGCAACTGATCTTGGTGCGGACCCTCTGCCACAAACGAACAGTCAGGGTGGAAGAGTACGGCAGCGAGCTGTACTGAAGGTCGGTAGTCACGATACTCTGCATCTGTTAATGGTAGCAGGTTTGCGCCATCATTCGCCCCCAGGTTTGGTGTATCACCAGTGGTGGCGTTGGTCATTACCCAGAGCCACTTCGTAGCTGCCGCAGTACGCGCATAAAGGCGCGCAGAGAAGGGAGAGTCCGAAAAATCACGACGAAACAGCTCGCACAACGAGAGTGTATCGAGCATCAACCGATGGTAGTTAACCGAATGTTGGCTAAAGCTTCCATCTGGCTCGATAAGCCGAGCTACGCGATTCTCCAACCAGCTACGACCAGTTTTGGCCCAAGCACGACCCCTACCGATCCCGTGCTGTGCGCACCAGGATCCGGCAATATAGAGGGCAGCGGCCTCAGAGGTGCCATGGTTATTGTCTTGGGCCATGGCATAGGCAATAGTTGGGTGGATACGTGCGAGATGTGCCTCAACGAGGTGAACTAGCTCCTGCTCCGGGTTGTCGAGTTGGCCCAACAGACGCGCAGCCAGTAAGAGGTGCAGCACGCGAATAGATGCTTCCTGACCACACTTCCAGTTCGGACCAAAGTAAGCAGGGTTAGTATGAACCCAGTCGCTCAACCAGCTATTCAGACGTTCAATCGCCTCGACTTCGCCAGCGAGTCCCCGTTGTGCAAAGGCCACAACCCAATCAAAGCGTGAGGCCTCCCAGATGGTCTTGATATCACCCGCGCCATGATCGAAGTCGGATAGCTTCCACCAGGGTAGTTCAGCGTGAGGAACCTGCGCCCCAGTAAAGGGGTTAGCAAACCAGTTGGGCGGGCTGTCGGTCAGTGGAAGTTCATACCAACCAAAATAGGTAGCGTACTTACCCCACTGCTCCGGAGCCTGAAGAGTGCTCCTCGTTGTGGGTAGGCGAAAGAAGTGCGACCTACCGATCTCCCTGCGAACAGACTGCACCGGATGTAGACCCATGCGCAGCAACGTGCGATAGAGGGCAACACGAAAGACATTCTGAAGACCAATGCGGTAGAGCGTCCGAGCAGTGATCGACCATGATGATAGGTTACTATTCACTTGCGTGACGGCCCCCACCTAGCAGTAGCTCCAGTGTTGCTACAATGCGTTCGCCAGTCTTGCCATCCCACAGTGGGGGTATGCCACCCCGTTTCCATGTACCGGCAAAGAGCATGTCCAGGGTTGGTGCCAATGCGGCTGGGTTCGTTCCGATAAGCTCGTTTGTACCGATGGTAACGGTCTCTGGTCGCTCCGTGCTGTTGCGCAGTGTCACACAGGGCACTCCCATCACGGTAGTCTCTTCCGTGACGCCACCGGAATCGGTGATGACCCCTTTCGCATGCTTTACCAGATAGTTGAACTCGAGGTAGGGTTGTGGATCGATCGTGTAGAGGCTATGTGGTATGGCATCGAGATCACGCAGCGTCTTGGCGGTACGTGGGTGCACTGGAAAAACGACTGGTAGACCACGGGTTGCCGTCGCAATGGTCGCTAGCAACTGAGCAAAACTGTCGCTACGATCCACATTCGAGGGCCGATGCAAGGTCGTGACAAAATACTCGCCCGCCCGCAGCCCCAGTTCATCAAAGCACGCCGGCTTCCGCAGACGCGACATGTTTGCGAGGAGGGTATCGATCATCGTGTTGCCAACGAAGAAGATACGCTCATCCCCCACACCCGCACGGCGTAGGTTCTCATTCGCCACCTCGCTCGTGGTAAAAAACCAGTTCGTGATAGCATCGGTGACCAGGCGGTTGATCTCCTCGGGCATGCTCCAGTCGCCCGAGCGAATTCCGCCTTCGACATGTGCTACAGGAATAGAGAGCTTCTGTGCAGCGATCGCACAGGCCATGGTTGAGGTTACGTCACCCACAACCAGGCACAGCGCAGAAGCTTTTGTGAACAGCAGTTGCTCATAGCGCACCATGATCGCCGCAGTCTGCTCAGCCTGCGTACCCGAACCTACCTCCAGATTTACATCCGGCTCAGGGATGGCTAGCTGCTCAAAAAAGGTTCCAGAGAGTTTTGGATCGTAGTGCTGGCCAGTATGGACAAGGCGGTAGCGCAGCCCTCCCCCTGCCGCCGCATGGGCGTCGAGTGCCCGAATGATAGGTGCTATCTTCATGAAGTTTGGGCGCGCACCGGCGATGATATCGATCAGCATGCTCCACCCTGTGACAATCTAACGTTCGGCCGACTGCTCAACAGCGCTAAATGTCGCCTCACTTACTTCGCACAGTTCGTCCCAGGAGATGAGCCACTCGCCACCCTGCTGCACGCGCCCGACAAATGCAGCTACCTCAGCGTTATGTCCCTTGTCCTGGCGCCAGAGCCGTTGCCCACTGAAACTTGGCCAGCCATAGCCGCGCAGGCGCTGAAAGTTATCCAATACCAGGATACGTCCACCACTAAACGCCTCAACACGCTCTTTCGGAAACTGTTTACTCCCATTCGCAAAGTAGTGCACGCTCCCCAGCGATCCATCGGCAAAACGGATCGTGAGCGTCATCTTATCTTCGCGAACTGCCAGACCGGGAGCTGAGCCCATACTTCGCGCTACAACCTCCCGTATC
>CAIWUD010000430.1 GCA_903915775.1 uncultured Chloroflexota bacterium
AAAAAGCTAACCCAACCTGCTGACGGGAGGCGTGGAGGGCATAGCCCTCCACAAAAAAAGCTAACCCAACCTGCTGACGGGAGGCGTGGAGGGCATAGCCCTCCACAAAAAAAGCTAACCCAACCCTGGCAACGCCAGAATCTCCCATCGGCGTAGCCGAAACCGAACCGTGCTGTAGGGTATATAATACTCCTACTAGCACAGATCAAAAGGGAGGCACGCCATGGGTGCATCACTACCTAGTGCCTTGCCCGCGGGAGAGCAGCTCCGGCAACTGGTCGAACACGCCTCCGATCTGATTTATCGTTACCGGCTCACCCCTGAGCTGTATTGTGAATATGTGAGCCCTGCCGTCTTCGCCCTTACTGGTTACACGCAGGAAGAGCACTACACCGACCCACAGTTGATTCTCAAGCTGCTCCACCCGAGCGATCGCGGGCTGCTGCAGTTCATGATTGAGCGTGCCAACAGCTCGCGGGCTATCCTCACCCGCTGGATCCGTAGAGATGGGACGCTCATCTGGGTTGAGCAGCGTACTCGGGTGGAGCGCGACGCTGCCGGAGAGCCGATCGCCCTTGAGGGCATCGCCCGTGATGTGAGCGATCGTCACCATACCGAGGAGGCCCTGAGCCAAGCCCTTGATGCGGAACGCCATGCCCGCTACATTGCCGAGGTGCTCCACTCGGCGAACCTTGGTCTGACCCATAGCCTCGATGCCGAGCAGGTCATGGCGGCGCTGCTCGACCATCTTGGGCGTCTGGTACCCTACGATAGTGCCAACGTCATGCTCTACGATGGCTCGGGGCAGTTGGTGATCAAGGCGGCACGTGGCTACCAGCGCTTCAGGAAGCCTAATCTGCCCCCCCTTGCACCAGATAGCCTAACCGGGGCAGCGGTGCTCCAGCCCATCCTGGAGCGTCGGCGCAGCTTTCTGGTGATGGATACGGCACTCACCCCACGTTGGCAAGATCGACCCGGTTGCCAACATATTCGCAACTGGTTTGGCGTACCACTCCTCGCCGGCGACCAACTGATCGGCATCTTCTGCCTGGACAAGGTTGAACCAGCCTTCTTTACGCCCGAGCATGTCGACCTCGCTGAACTCCTCTCCACACCTGCGGCGATCGCACTCCAGAATGCCCGGCTCTTCGCCGAGGTAGCCACCGGGCGCGAGCGCATGCGTGCGCTCTCCGAGCGTCTCGTCGCAGTCCAGGAGGCTGAACGTGCCCATCTTGCGCGTGAACTCCATGACGAGATTGGCCAGATGTTGACGGGCTTGAGTCTGGCGCTCACCATGCATGAGCAGCTGCCCACACCGCTGTTGCGCGAGCGTATTGCGGAGGTACAGCGTCAGATTAACCAGTTGACCGCCCAGGTACGCACCCTCTCGCTCAACCTACGCCCCGCCATGCTCGACGATCTCGGTCTCCTTCCGGCACTGATCTGGTTCACGCGCCGCTACACCGATCAGACCGGGATCCAGGTGCAGTTGCAACATGCCGGCCTGGAGGGACGCATCTCACCTACGATTGGTGCTACGGCCTACCGGGTTGTTCAGGAAGCACTGACCAATGTCGCACGTCACGCCCATGTCGATCGGGTACGTGTTCAGGTTTGGACTACGGACACCATCTTGGCGGTACAGGTTGTTGATCAGGGTTCTGGTTTTGTGGTCGCATCCGATCCCATCGCGTATAACTCGGGCGGATTGGTCGGTATGCAAGAGCGCGTAGGCCTTGCCGGGGGGCTGCTCACGGTTGAGTCGCAGCCGGGCGAAGGTACGCGCATCCTGGCCGAACTCCCGCTCAACTCCGGAGCTCGGTAATCCTAGGTTTCCGTGACGAGCGTGCGGGAGGCGTGGAGGGCGCAGCCCTCCACAAAACAACCGCACCCAACCTTGTTGGTGTTCGGTGATCTGAGGACGGGAGGCGTGGAGGGCGCAGCCCTCCACAAAACAACCGCACCCAACCTTGGTTCCGCCAGAGAGCAGTGTGAACAGGTACCAGTAATGAGCAATCCTCTGACCATCGTACTCGCTGATGACCACGCCGTCGTGCGCTCAGGACTACGTGCGCTCCTCGAGCGGAGTATGAGCTGCACCGTCGTAGGTGAAGCTGGCAACGGGCCCGAAGCACTCGCACTGGTCGAGCGACTCCAGCCGATCCTGCTTGTGGTAGATCTGATGATGCCCGGCCTGAGTGGGCTAGAGGTCGCCCGTCAGCTACGTCAGACTGCCGCACAGACGAGGGTCGTTATTCTCTCCATGCACGCCGATGAGTCCTACGTGCGTGAGGCACTGCGTGTTGGGGTGACGGCCTATGTGCTCAAAGAGGCCCTCTCCACCGATTTTATCTACGCCCTCCAGCAAGCTGCGCTAGGACGGCGCTACCTCAGTCCGCCCCTCTCGGAGAAGGCCCTCGATGCCTATGCGAGCCAGACAGCTGAAACGATGCTCGATCTCTACGAGACGCTCACCTCACGCGAACGGGAGATCCTCTACCTGGCTGCCCAGGGCATGACGAGTGCAGAGATCGCCGATCATCTCATGATTGGTGTACGTACCGTCGATACCCACCGGGCGAGTATGATGCGCAAACTGGGGCTACACACGCCCCTCGACCTCATCCGCTATGCAGTTAGGCGGGGGATTGTGAACCTGGATAGTTGATGCTCCCCTCCGCACCGCTACAGAGCATGCTTCCGTAGGTATACGGAGTGCAACGGCCCTGGGCCGAGTGGTATGCTGTTTGGCAAGTGGCGGAGTGGCGGCAATGGCGCCGCCACTCCGACTGCTAAACCTCCTGCTACTGCCTCTCTTCACTCCCCCGCCCCGATTTGCCACGCTCGTACCGTGCAGCAATGGTAAATGGTGAGACCCCAGCCACATACGCAGTCCAGAGCATGACATCGAACAGCAGCTGTTTCAGGGCACCGTTGGCCTGAAAGCGCCGTGCTGAGGTAACGACTGCAGCGGGCAGCACGTGGATCCGTGTGCGCGCTCGCGCCAACTCAAAGAGACGCACATCCTCAAAGAGCGGCCACTCCGGAAAGCCACCCAGGGCGTGAAAGAGGTCGCGCCGAATGACGATACCCTGATCGCCGTAGCTGCTGAAGCGTGAGTCGATCCACATCATCCGCGCCACAAGGTCGAGGATCGGGTGGCGTATATCGAAACTCAGACGAAACTTGGCGATAGCCACACGCGGGTTGGCGAACGTAGCACGTACCAGCGCATAGGCTCCTGACGGCAGACTCGTATCGGCGTGGAGGAAGAGCAGGAGCTCACCGTTGGCTGCGGCTGCACCGGCGTTACACTGTGGTCCGCGCCCCCGTGGTGCAGAGACGACCGTGGCCCCGGCGGCGATCGCCTGTGCAACCGTCTGATCACGACTACCGCCATCGGCAACGATGATCTGGATGCTGGGATCGCTTGCACGCAGGGCGGTGACACAGGCGCCAATGTTCGTCGCTTCGTTCAAGGTGGGAATGATCACGCTGAGATAACTCATCGTGCTGCCCGGCGTGTGGCTAACTCAGCCTGGATCTGCTCGTGGCGCGCCCTCGTCAGGGGGTAGAGGTAGACGAGCAGCATGCCGATGATGAGCAGTAGGGTGGGTACCGGCCCAATCATCCAGCGCAGCGCCAGGAGTGCGCTCTCGGGCTGTTCACCGGGCAACAGATCACGGTTGAAGCCGTACCACTCGAGAGCCTGTAGTGTCAGGGCAATCCCCAGTCCGACACAGGTCTTCTGGGTGAACGCCATCAACCCGTAGTAGATCCCTTCGCGCCGCTCCCCACTCGTCAGTTCATCCAGGTCGACGACATCGGGCAGCATGCTCCAGGGCACGAGGTAGGCTGTCGCGATGCCCACTCCGGCGAGGGCGGCAAGCACGATCGCCAGTGTAATCTGGTCGGGACCAAGGAAGAAGAGCCCGGCCATCACCGCGATCCAGAAGCACATGCCGCTGTAGTAGACCGCCTGCTTACCAATCCGCCGGCTCGCCGCACTCCAGACAAAGAGGAAGATCATGGCCGACCCCTGTACCGCGAGTAGGACGAGGGGGAACATGTCGGCGCGCTGCAGGTAGAAGGTGAGGTAGAAGCCGATGACACTCTGGGTGATCTGCAGGGCCATCCAGGAGCAGAGGTAGATCCCGATGACGAAGAGGAAGGGGCGGTTCTGCAGTAGCGTCCGTAGTTGAACCAGGAAGGGGGGCGACTTGGCTTCAGCTGGCTGCGTGTAGTGTTCGCGTGTACCGGCGGCACACCAGAAGAAGGGGAGAATCATGATCAGACCGAAGATCGCCGCGGAGAGGAGGTAGCCCTGTCGCGACTCCTCGGGGAGACAGCGGGTGGTATCAGCACAGAAGCTAGTGATGAGCACCCCGTGGAGAACGCCGGCGATCAAACTGCCGCCAATACTGAAGGCAAAGCGGAACGAGTTGAGCGCGGTACGCTCATCATAGTTGTCGGTCAACTCGGCCGTGAGTGAGGCGTAGGGCACATTCACCATCGTGAAGACTACGTCGAAGGCGATGATCACGGCGAGATAGTAGAAGAAGCGTGCTGTCTCACCGACGGGGGGCACCCACCAGAGGAGGAAGTAGACGATGCCAAAGGGTATGGCCCCCAGCATAATCCAGAGCCGTCGGCGCCCGAAGCGTGAGCGCGTACGATCGCTCAGCACGCCCATCAACGGGTCAGAGATTGCATCCCAGATACGGCTGATCAGAATAATGAGCCCGGCAGCTCCCGGACTTAGCCCAGCGACGGTGGTCAGGAAGAGGGCCTGGAAGAAGCCAGTGATGATCGAGGAGATACCGGGACTCATGTCACCCGCACCAAAGGCGAGTTTTGTACCGAGGGAGAGCCTGCCACTGGCAGGTGTGGGCGAGGGCACGGCGGCGTTAGCCATGAAGGGCCTCCTACACTATGGGTTTGGGATAGCTCTATCTTAGCCGAACTGGGCTCAAAAGGGTAGAGGCCCGCCGGTGATGCATAAACCAGCCAGCGCCGTTCCTGGGGTATAATGAGCCCTTAGGTGCTCTGCACTCCACAAAACCCCCAACCTCGCTCTGGTAGCGCCAGCGGATCTCGCTGGTGCAGCCAAACTTGAAACATGCCTGGGGTCACATCCATGATTGGAGTGAGCGTCGCGACCGCTGCTCTGCGCGAAATGGCACGCATGGAGGAGTTGGCTGAAGTTGCCCGTCGCCGTGCCCGTACGTTGGGACGCCCGATTCTGGTGAGTGTTACCACGGAACTTCGGCGACGTGATCCGCTGGCCCTCTTTGCACGCGGTGTAGGGGTTACCCACAACCGGCTCTTCTGGAGCCGACCGGCAGACGGCCTCGCGGTTGCCGGGCTTGGTTCGGCCTGGAGCCACGCTGCCACGAGCGCCAATCGCTTTGCCGAGGCAGCTGCTGCCTGGCGTAATCTCCTGACAGACGCGGCAATCTTTGCCGATCCCAGGCTTCCCTTTAGCGGGCCGATGGCTGCAGCCGGTTTCGCCTTTGATCCACTACGCAGCTCCTCAGGTCAGTGGGATGGCTTTGCTGATGCGCTCCTCCTCCTGCCCCGGCTTACCCTGGCCACTGATGGTGAACGCACGAGTCTAACCGTCAATGGGCTCGTCGGTCCAAAAACCTCATCGATTGCGCTCCACCTCTCGGCTGCCCGGCGCCTGCGCGATCTCCTTGGTCGCCCCTGGCATCCACCCCGTATCGGCGCGGGTCTGCAGCTCGACGATGCACTGCCTCCGGGGGTGTGGCGCTCGATGGTTGCTGACGCTATCACCGAGCTACGCAGCGGTCATCTTGAAAAGGTCGTGCTAGCCCGTGAGGTACGGGCCCATGCGCCTAGCCCGTTTGATCCAGCGGCAACCCTGGATGCGCTCCGTCGCGACTACCCTGAAACGTTCGTGTTCGCGATTGCTCGCGGTGGACGAACCTTTCTTGGGGCATCACCCGAGCGTTTGGTAAGTCTGCACCATCGGCATGTCGCTGCTAGTGCACTGGCTGGATCGGCACCACGCGGCAGCAACCCTGCCGACGATGCTGCTCTGGGTCATGAGTTGCTCATGAGCGCCAAGGATCGTGCTGAACATGCCGTTGTGGTGCGTATGATCCGCCAGGCGCTCAGCACGCTCTGCACCGAGGTCGTAGCCCCTGACGAGCCGACGCTTATGCGGCTGCGGAATGTGCAGCACCTCTTCACCCCCATCCAGGCCAACACCGCTGCTTCAACGACGGTTCTCGATCTGGTAGAACAACTCCATCCTACACCGGCCCTTGGTGGACAGCCACGCGAGCACGCAATGGCCTGGATCCGCGCCCGTGAGGGCCTCGATCGTGGCTGGTACGGTGCCCCCGTCGGCTGGATCGACGCTCAGGGTCAGGGGGAGTTTGCCGTGGCGATTCGTTCAGCCCTCGTGGGCTACCGTGAGGCAAGCCTCTTTGCTGGTGCAGGTATTGTTGCCGCCTCCGACCCCGAGCGCGAAGAGCGCGAGACGCGGATCAAGCTACGCGCTATGCTCGGAGCTCTTGGTGCTGATGGGTAGGTAGATGGGTTGGAGGGCGCAGCCCCTCAAAGAGTGTCACGAGACACGTCCCCGGGAGCGCGGGCGGCTCGCCCGCAGTGAGGGGCGTAGCCCTCCGCAAAGCCCCCTCACTCAGCCCTAGTCACGCTGGTGCAGCCGAAACGGAAACAGCCTAAACCTATGGATCTCCATACCCATGCTCTGACCCACTGGGTCGCAACGATCATCGACCAACTTGTGCAGGGTGGCGTTGACACCTTCGTCATCGCCCCAGGTTCGCGCAGCACTCCTCTGGCCCTCGCGGCCGCACGCCACCCCAAGGCACGTGTCTTGATGCAGTTTGATGAGCGCTCAGCTGGCTTTTTCGCCCTTGGGCTGGCACGCCAGACGGGTCGGCCCACCGTTCTGATCTGCACGTCGGGAACTGCCGCAGCAAACTTCCTACCCGCTGTTGCCGAGGCTGATCTGGCACGTGTACCACTGCTCCTCCTCACCGCCGATCGGCCTCCTGAGTTGCGTGATAATGGCGCACCACAGACGATCGATCAGGTGGGGATCTACGGCTCACGTACCCGCTGGTTCAGCGATCTGCCGACACCTGACGACTCACCAGCGCTGCGTGCCTACCTCCGTGCCCTCATTGCGCGTGCCATTGCCGCCAGCCTGGCCGCCCCTGCTGGCCCCGTTCACCTCAACCTGCCCTTCCGTGAGCCACTGCTCCCTGATCGTGCCCTGCTTGAGGAGCTCTTCCAACATGCCGCGCAGACCCCCTCAGTCACTGCCCAGATCCATGCCCCCCGTCGCCTCCTAAAGCCCAAGCTTCAGGAGCTCGCAGCCCGTCTCGCTGCTACTGAGCGGGGTCTCATCCTCTGTGGCCCGGAGACTCCCCCCGATCTCGCTCCTCTCCTCACCCGCCTCGCCGAACTCCTCGGCTACCCAATCCTGGCCGATCCACTCTCTGGTCTGCGTTGTGGTCAACATAATCGGCGCATGGTGCTCTCGGCCTACGACGCTTTTCTCCGCGATGAGGGCTTTGTCCAGCGCTATGCCCCCGAACTGCTCCTGCGCTTCGGGGCCATGCCCACCGCAAAGCCAATCCTCCTCTTCCTCCAACGCTACCCAGAAGTACACCAGATCGTTGTTGATGAAGGTGGCGGCTGGCGTGAGCCGACCAGTCGCGCTGCGGAGCATCTCGCCACCGATCCGGGTCAACTCTGTATCGAGCTCATTGAGCTCCTCTCCACCAACGAAGCGCTACCCTCCCCCAGCGATCACTGGGTGCATCCCTGGCTGACGGCCGATCGTGTGGCGCGCGAGACGCTTACCACGGCCCTCAATGGTCAGGATCGGATCAGTGAACCGGGTGTCTTCGCACGCCTGGCCGAACTGCTCCCCGATGGGGCAACCCTCTTTGTCGGCAACTCAATGCCCATTCGTGATTGTGATACCTTCTTTCCGGCGATGGCTCGACACGTAAACATTGCTGGCAACCGTGGTGCGAATGGGATTGACGGCCTGATCTCAACCGGCCTGGGTATGGCTGCAGGAGGAGCACGCCCCCTCGTGCTGGTTGTGGGCGATCTGTCGCTCTACCACGACTCCAACGGCCTGCTGGCAGCCAAGCTCCATGCCCTCGATGCGACGGTCATCGTCATCAACAACGATGGCGGTGGCATCTTCTCATTCCTCCCCCAGGCGCAGGAGCAGGATCGCTTTGAACTACTCTTCGGTACACCCCACGGGCTGGAGTTTGCCCCTCTAGCTGCCTTCTATGCTGCCCACTATAGCCTGGTAGAGAACTGGGAGCTCTTTGATCGGGCGGTCACCGCGGGCATTGGCGGGCGTGGACTCCACCTCATCGAGCTACGTACCGAGCGTAACCAGAATGTCACTGACCATCGTCTCCTCTGGCCGTTGGTCAGTGCAGCGTTGCGGGGTGCGGAAATCTGTTAGTACGAGTGTTCATCAAAGTCCATCCATGCAGACCGCGATCTTGACCATCAACGGCTTGAGTCTTGCCCTGAGTCGGGTTGGGGTGGGGCCGCCACTGCTCCTGCTCCACGGCTTCACGGGTAGTGCTGCCGAGTGGCAGGAGCTAGCCTCAACGCTTGCAGTAGATCACACACTGCTGATGCCGGACCTCATCGGTCATGGACGTTCGTCCGCCCCATCCGACCCGGCACGCTACGCCATGGAGTATGTCGTCGCCGATCTCCTCCAACTGCTCGACCAACTAGGTCTTGAGCAGA
The DNA here is from genome assembly GCA_903915775.1 of uncultured Chloroflexota bacterium. GTDB lineage: Bacteria > Chloroflexota > Chloroflexia > Chloroflexales > Chloroflexaceae > Viridilinea. Next base: position 8,788 of record CAIWUD010000430.1, read on the forward strand.
TCGATCTGCTTGGCTACTCGATGGGCGGGCGTGTTGCCCTGCAGCTTGCCCTGGCAGCACCAGCGCGAGTGAGACGCCTGATCCTTGAGAGTGCTTCACCTGGCCTCAACGATCCCGCTGAACGGGCCGCACGGGTGGCGAATGATGAAGCCTTAGCTACCCGTATCGAGCAGGAGGGCTTGCCCTGGTTTGTTGACTATTGGGCTGAAATACCGCTCTTCCTCAGTCAAGCCCGCCTCCCTGCGGCTACACGGGCCGCCCTCCGCGCCCGCCGCCTTCAAGGAAGC
>CAIWUD010000431.1 GCA_903915775.1 uncultured Chloroflexota bacterium
ATCAGCACGGTTGACTTCAAGATCGGCCCGCGTCAATGGGCCAATACTACCCGCCAGAGCACGCCCGAGGCCCTAGAGGTACAGGAACTCCTGGCTGAGATGGTGACGGCTGGCTGTAGCACCGCGGTGATCGAGGCAACCTCCCACGCGCTCTCGCCGAGCTGGAATCGCCTGGGGGGCTGCAGCTTTGATGTTGCCCTCTTCCTCAACATTGGCCACGAGCATCTCGACTACCACGGTAGCTTCGAGCAGTACCGCGCCGACAAGAGCCGCCTCTTTGCCATGCTGGCCGATCAGCTGCCGGATCAGCATACAGATGCGGGTGAACGGTGGGCCATCGTCAATGCCGATGATCCCAACTATGGCTACTTTCTGGATGCGGCTCCCGCATCGGCTCAACACCTCTCCTTTGGGCTCCACGCCCCAGCCGATATACGCGCCCGTCTGCTCCGAGCTGATCCCACTGGCAGCCAGGTCGGTCTGGAGAGCCCTTGGGGAGCTGCGCAGTTTGATCTGCCACTCCCAGGGATCTTCAACGTCACGAATGCCCTTGGAGCGCTGAGTGTCGCCCTTAGTCAGGGGGTGGCTCTGGAGGAGGCGGTGGCTGCGGTTGCCACACTACGAACCCCTCGCGGGAGGATGCATGTGGTCAATCTGGGCCAACCCTTTGCGGTCATCGTCGACTATGCGCACAACCCCGAGTCGTTCGAGCAGGTGATGGCGATGATGCGCCCCCTCACTCGAGGGCGGATCATTGCGCTCTTTGGCAGTGCCGGGGAGCGTGATGTCGCGAAGCGGGCGATCCAGGGTGAGATCGCCGCACGCTACTGCGAACTCCTCGTCCTCACCGACGAGGATCCACGCGCCGAAGATCGTGAGGCGATCATTGCCCAGATTGCCGCCGGTGCGGAACAGGTCGGTCGGCGCGCCGGTCGTGATTACCTCTGTATCCCCGATCGCGCCACGGCGATTGCTACGGCTCTCGCTGCCGCCCACCCCGATGATCTCGTACTCTTACTGGGCAAAGGGCACGAGGGGAGCATCATCTATGCGGATCGGAGCATGCCGTGGGACGAGGCCGCTGAAGCTCAACGAGCCCTACGGGCCCTGGGCTACGGCTGAGACTTAGGATGCCTGTGAAGTGTCTGAGGCCCCCCTCCACGAGAGGTGGGGCCCCCAGCACAGCCAGATCTCACCAGAAGAAGGCGAAGACATAGCCGAGGAGCAGGAAGGAGATAAGCCCGCCAAGGACGAACAGGATGATGGTTGGAACGACTTCAGGATGACCACTCCACTCGGGCTGCATACGATCCCCCAATCACTCGCGGATGAGGCTCACTTCGTTGCTATTGTACTCCATGCCGTCAACTTGTGCCTTTGAGGTAGCTGTTCACGTCTGGGGTAAGGTAACGGCAGGGCAACCACGGGGGGGTGCCCGCACGGAAGCGCCACGAGGGTGAGACGCTCTTACTCCAGGAGCTACCCTTTGGAGGGCTGCGCCCTCCACCCATCCCCGGAGGCTCGTCCCGTTGAACCGACATGTTTTCTGAGATAAGGCATGTTTCAAACCAGCTTGACACGCTTCCGGGAGGTGTGGAGGGCGAAGCCCTCCACAAAAACAACCAACCCAGCCCTGGTGCCGCCAGCGGGTCAAGCCGGCGCAGCCGAAACTGAAGCATGCCTAAGTGCAGGATCAGGATGAAGATCCCCCGGATTGCCTACTGCTCACCCGTTAACCCAGTACCATCGGGTATCTCCGACTACAGTGAGGAGCTCCTGCCCTACCTGGGGCAGTATGCTGAGATCACGCTCTTTGTTGACGATGGGGTTGTTCCCAGCAATCCAAACCTGGCTGCCCACCTCGAGCTGCTCCCACTGCGTCGGCTGCCCCGCGAGATGCGCCGACGCCCGTACGATGCGCTCGTCTACCACATGGGCAATAGCCCCGCCCACGCCGGGATCTGGCGCCATGCCCGTAGCTTGCCTGGGGTTGTGGTACTCCACGACTTCGTACTGCACCACTTCATGCTCTGGTACGCGGCAAACGCCCTGGGCGACATTCAGGTTTACGTGCGAGACATGGCCGAACGCTACGGTGCAGCAGGGGCGCAGATGGCGCAACTGATGATTCGCTCCCGCTTCACCGATGGCGCTTTTGACTTTCCATGTTGCGAACCAGTGCTAGCCGCAGCACGCGGGCTGATCGCCCATAGCCACTACGTTCGTGACCATGTGGCCAGATTACGGCCAGATCTCCCTGCTGCCGTCGTACCCATGGGTGTACCACTCCCAAGCGAACAGGATCGTGCTGAGGCCCGCCTCCGTCTCGGGCTACCGCGTGACGCGGCTATCCTGGCCAGTTTTGGCCATATTAACGCCTGGAAGCGCGTTGAACCCACCCTGCGTGCAGTTGCCAGACTGCGCGCTCATGGTATCGATGCGCGCTATATCCTGGTTGGGAGCGTCTCGCCCAACTACGACCTGAGGGGGCTCATCGCCCGCTCACGTCTGGAGGAGGCGGTAACGATCACCGGGTACGTCCCACGCGAACAGTTTGAGGCCTACGTCGCTGCCGCCGATCTCTGCATCAATCTACGCTACCCGACGGGTGGCGAAACGAGTGCAAGCCTGCTGCGCCTCCTTGGTGCTGGTCGACCAACCCTGGTGAGCGCCATTGGTGCCCTTGCCGAACTCCCCCCCGGAGTTGCCGCCCAGGTCGATCCCGGGCCTGCGGAGGGGGATCAGATCCTCGCCTACTGCCACCTCCTCCTCAGTCGGCCCGAGCTCGCGGCAGCACTGGGTCAGCGTGCGCGCACCTTTGTAGCGACGGAGCACCATCTGGCACGATCGGCGGAGGGGTACGCTCACTTTCTGGCCAAGCTCTACGGATGGCCAACACCGGTACGCCACCGCTCGGAGCCGCTCTGGAGGCTGACGGACGCTGATCCTGTGAGCGCCACACCGCCAGCACCGACTCCTCCTACGGCCCCAGCCGACGATCCTATCGCCGCACCGCTGGTGCAGGCTGCTGCACGGGCCGCCAGCGAGCTCGGATTTGGCCAGAATGATACTACGCTGCTGCGTATAGTGGCCAGGCGGATAGCAGAACTGGTCGGGCGCACAGATAGGAGCCTGTAGTCACGGTGAGGGGAGCAGGTTTGCGGAGGACCACTTTTTAGGGCGAGTGACCTCCATTGAGGAACCTATGAACGTAACAGGCCGCACCATCCATCTCATTCGTGCGGGAAGCACCGCCTATACCGACGCCCTTCTGTGGCAACGACGCCTGGTTGCCGAACGTTCGTCTGGCCAGATCGGTGACACGCTGCTCCTGCTCGAGCATCCACCTACCATCACCCTCGGGGTGCGCGCGAATCATGCCAACATTCTGCTGACACCTGCCGAACTGGAGCATCGTGGGATCACGGTCGTGGCGAGCGACCGCGGCGGTGATGTAACCTACCACGCCCCTGGCCAACTGGTTGGCTACCCCATCCTCAAACTCTCGCACCATGGTGCCGACCTAGGACGTTACGTACGGGGGATCGAGGAGGTAATTATCAGGACTCTGGCCGACTATGGGCTCCAGGGCACGCGTATAACTGGTCTAACCGGCGTCTGGGTTGATGGGGGACGGTCCAAGATCTGCGCCATTGGCGTACGTCTCAGTGCTGCTGGGATCACTTCCCACGGCTTTGCCCTGAACATTGCCCCCGATCTGGATGGCTTCACGCACATTGTGCCCTGCGGTATTACCGGTCGAGGCGTTACGTCACTTGAACAGCTGTTGGGCAGTGCCCCCCCCACCGACGAGGTGGAGCGGTGCCTGCTCAATCACTTTGCCGATCTCTTTACGGTTGAGTTTCGCGAGGATGCGTAGCCGAGTCACGAAACGCCCATGTATGACGATACTATTGTTGCCGTGGCAACGCCCCTAGGAGAAGGGGGCATCGCCGTCATTCGTATCAGTGGGTCTGCAGCCGCCAGCATTGCGGCGCAGATCTTTCGCCCGGCACATCCAGGGGCGCTCCGCCCCTTTCGGCTGCGTTACGGCCACGTGATTGAGCCGAGTAGCGGCCACGTGATCGACGAAGCCCTCGTCACCTTTATGCGTGCACCGCGCAGCTTCACCCGTGAGGATGTCGTGGAGCTCTCGCTCCATGGCGGTCCACTGCCCGTTCAACGCACCCTAGGCCTCTGCCTAGCAGCAGGTGCCCGTCTCGCTACCCCGGGTGAGTTTACCATGCGCGCCTTTCTCAACGGTCGTATCGATCTCTCCCAGGCCGAGGCGAGCCTGGATGTGATCAGGGCGCAGACTGATGCCGCCCTTGCCCTCGCCCAGGCTCAACTTGGCGGATGGCTCGCACAGAGTGTGCAAGCCATCCGTAGGGATCTGCTTGAGGCGCTGGCCTACATCACGGTCATCGTTGACTTTCCCGAAGATGAGGTCGAGCCCCAGGATATCGGCCCACAACTGCGCCGTGGGCTAGCACGGGTCGCTGAACTCCTGCAAGGGGCCGATCAGGGGCTGCTCTACCGCCAGGGTGCCCGCGTTGCCCTGGTAGGCCGTCCGAACGTTGGCAAGTCGAGCTTGCTGAACGCCCTACTGCGCAGCGATCGGGCGATTGTTACCCCCATCCCGGGAACAACCCGTGATACGCTGGAGGAGAGTGCCAACCTGGCCGGGATACCGGTCGTGCTCATCGATACCGCCGGTATTCACGCCAGCCCTGACCCGGTCGAGCGCCTGGGTATTGAGCGCTCGCGCCTGGCCCTTGCTCAGGCCGACCTAGCCCTGCTCGTCCTTGATATAACCCAGGCGCTCTCTGCTGATGACATGCAGATTGCCGAACTGATTGGGGAGAAGCCCTGCATCGAGGTCTGGAACAAACTTGACGAAGAGCCCCATGTTCAAGCGCCAGCCTCAACACGTGATCGGCAGCGTCCAGCCGTCCTCATCTCTGCCCACACCGGTCAGGGCCTCGATGGGCTGGTGCAGGCGATTGCTCATACCCTCCTCGGCGGGGCACCACCCGCAACGGGTATGACCCATCTCATCACGAATCCGCGCCACCGCGATGCCCTCAGGCGGGCCCAGGAACTGCTTACCGCGGCACTCAGCGGCTATGAGACAGGCCACCCTAGCGATCTCCTGGCTGGTGATCTGACTGCGGCACTCAACGCCCTCGGGGAGATTACCGGCGAAAGCGTTGGTGATGATCTCCTCGACACGATCTTCTCACGCTTCTGCATTGGGAAGTAGGGCCGGAATCCTCCCCCCAGCGGGGGGAGGTTGGGAGGGGGGCATCTATGCCAACCTTATGAAGCAGCTCACCCCCAGGCTGAAGCATTCCCATCAGTGCAACGATAAAGTGTGGTAGGATGGCTATAGCATGTAAGCATGCTCCACACTTCCGTAGAGCTACACCTCAATCATTTGGAGACAGTCGTGACGAACGAACAGCCCGATCCGACCACCCCCAGGGCGGATGACACCGCTACCCCCGACGAGCAGATCCGCGATGATCACCCAAACCAGGATGAGCCGGAAGATGATGGGCGCCAACGCCCACGCCTCGCGGTGATCATCAGTTCGGTGCTCCTCCTAGTTGCGATCGGTGCAGGGCTAGCCTTTCTCCTCCCCTCTGGTCCCGTCCGTGAAGTGGATCAACTCAACCCAACCTTGGCCCCGACAACGGCAGGCCAGACATCCAGTGAGCCTCAGAGCAGTACCCCTGAGCCACTTCCCGTAGCAACTGGAGTCTACAGCAGCACGGAAGTCATCGTCAAAGTGGGTGACGGTGTAATTGTGCGTGGCGACTTTGTCCGCCTCTTCCAGCCCGGTACCGATCCAGCAGAACTCCTCGAGCAGCTCATCCAGATCGAACTGGTGATCCAGGCAGCAGCGACCGAGAACGTGAATGTTGACACGGATGCTATTGATGGACAGATTGCGGAGATCAAGGCGAACCAGGGTGGTGGCAACGATCAGCAGTTCCTCGCCTTCCTCGACCAGGTGCAGGTGGGGGACGAGGCAAATCTGCGCCGTCTGCTAGAGCGCGATCAACTGGTTGAGAAGATGATTCTCAAGCACACGCTGGTTGAGCAGGCCCGCGCCCGCCACATCCTGATCGCCACCAGTGAGGGTAGCGACCCTGCGGTGCTCAAGGCTGAGGCCGAAGAGCTCCTGAGCCAACTTAAAGCTGGCGCTGACTTCGCCGCTCTGGCCGCGGAACACTCTGACGACCCCGGTTCGGGGGCAACGGGCGGTGATCTTGGCTGGGCTCCGCGCGGTATCTATGTGACCCCCTTCGATGAGGCGGTGTTTAGCATGACGGTTGGTGAGCTGCGTATCGTCGAAACAGACTTTGGTTTTCATATCATCGAACTTCTTGAGGCACCCCAGACTCACCCCCTCGAAGATCCCAACTTGCTCCAGTCACCATCTGGTCAACAGGCCTTTGTCGACACCTTCATGCCATGGGTTGAGTCACTCCAGCAAGAGGCTGAGCAGAACAAGCGGATTGAGATTATCATTCCGGCAGAGCAGTTGGTGAGCCTGCCAATAAGTCGGTAGCGATCGGGAGATTCCTATGCGCTGGATCACCTACCTGCTCATACCTCTAGCGCTAGTCGCTTTCGTTACGGGCTGCTCTGGTGGCACGGTTGCTCCGCCTACCTCTTCGATCGCCGTACCAGTGACCTCGGCAGCGGCGCCGACAGCCACGCCTGTGCCGACAGCCACGCCTGTGCCGACAGCCACGCCTGTGCCGACAGCCACGCCTGTGCCGACGGTCGCCCCCGCGCCGACAGCTACGCCTGTGCCCACCGCAACACCCACCACCGCGCCTGCCCCCACCGCCGTGCCGAGCGGCAGTGGGGCAGAGATTCTCTATCTCAGCGGAGGCAGACTGCAGGCGCTCAATCCGCGTAGTAAGGCCCTACGCACACTTGCTGATGGTGTGCGGGCCTTCGCTGCAACACCCGACGGGCAGCGCTTGGCACTGGTGCGTGGTCTCAACTCTGCCACCGAGCTCTGGCTCATCAACCGCGACGGGAGTGGACTGACTCAGCTTACTCGAAATGATCGTGCGGAGAGTGAGCCGAATTGGGCGCCCGACGGCCAGAGTCTCGTCTACAGTGCCGCAGCAACCGCACCACCCTTCCCGCCCGACTACCAGAGCTGGAGTCTCTGGTGTGCCACTGCGGAGGTGCGCCTCTACGCTATGGGCAACCAGTCAGAGGTAACCTTAGGCGCGGGCTGCCAGCCCGCCTATGGCCCCGATGGGCGGCGCATTCTCTTCGCAAGCCCTCCGACGAGTGTCAGCCCTGGTTTCGCCTTCCCGGGCGCACTCAACGCGATCCGCATGGTCAACCGTCAGGGTCAGAACGGCTGGAGTGTGGCCCGTTCGGATGCTGGCGGCGATCTCGAGGCGCTCGTCGTCTATGCACCAGCCTGGGCGCCCACTGGTGGTCAGTTGGCCTATCAGCGCTTCCTTGGTTACCAGGCCCTGGTTGATATTACCCTCACGGAGCTAAGTAGCTCCTACGAACGCAAACCAGTGCCCCTCGCTGTGGGTGCCGGTTGGTTCTTACCACCGCTCTACCGCCCTGATGGTCGCCAGTTAGCCCTGGTCGGCTATAACTTCGGTGATGCGCGTGGTTTCAGCGGTTACGATATCTGGAGCGTGGCGATCCTCGATCTTGAACGCCCATCACAAACGCAGCTACCAAGCGCCACGCTCGATCTCGGCGCAACGGAGTTCACTGCGCTGAGTGGTGCGACCGCCGCCGCTTGGTCTCCCGATGGGGGTATGCTGGCACTGGTCTTACCGGCTGGTTGGCGCCCCGGATTGAGCAGTATGGAACCAGCCTTCCCCGATCCTGGTCCCGCAGAGCTGTGGCTCTGGCGTCCCGGCACGCCACCCGATACCAAACTGGCCGAGCAGCTCGATTTCGGTTCGCCCTTGCTCTGGCTTCCGTAGGGAAGTGATGGTAGAAGAGAGGCGTATGATGCTCAGAATCAGCACCATCGGTGATGTGCGCGATCTCCTGGCCAACGGCCAGTATATTGCCTCGGACGAGATCAGTACGGCGATGTTCCTGGCCACCAAGCTCGGTAAGCCCCTCCTGGCTGAAGGCCCGGCCGGTGTCGGTAAGACCGAGTTGGCCAAAAGTTGGGCCCAGGTGACGGGGTGCGAGTTGATTCGCCTGCAATGTTACGAGGGTCTCGATGAGACGAAGGCGCTCTACGAGTGGGAGTACGCCAAACAGCTGCTCTATACCCAACTCCTGCGGGAGAAGCTGAGCGACCTGTTAGGCAATGCGCAAACGCTGCGCGAGGCAGCCGACCGTCTTGCTACTGAAGAGGATGTCTTCTTCTCCGAGCGCTTCCTGCTCCCACGTCCACTGCTGCGGGCAATCACCAGTGAAGAGCCGGTTGTCCTCCTGATTGATGAGATCGACCGGGCTGATGCCGAGTTTGAGGCCTTCCTCCTGGAAGTGCTTAGCGACTTCCAGGTCAGCGTACCTGAACTGGGAACGCTCAAAGCAAAACATCGGCCAACGGTCATCCTTACCTCGAATAACACGCGCGAACTGAGCGAGGCCCTGAAGCGGCGCTGCCTCTATATCCATATCAACTACCCCGATCTTGAGTCGGAGCTGCGCGTCGTTCAGCTGAAGGTGCCCGAACTGGCCCCGAAGCTAGCCCGTCAGGCCGTAGAACTCGTACAACGCCTGCGCGATCTCGATCTGAAGAAGTCACCCAGTGTGAGCGAAACGATCGATTGGGCACGGGCCCTCCTTGAGCTTAATAGCCGTCAACTCGATAAGCAGACCCTCGATACGACCCTGAACGTCCTGCTCAAGTATGAGAGTGACATCGAACGGGCGCGACGCGCCATCAGGAGCAGTGAAGAGCGATCGGAGCGCCCTGAGCGTCCTGAACGCCCCGATCGACCGCGTGGTCGCCGCCGTAGCGACGAAGAGTGGAATACCTGATGGATCGCCGCATCACCGAGTTTATCGCCGCGCTGCGCGCAGCGGGTATACGCATCAGCCTGGCTGAAACGGCTGATGCGATGCGTGCAATCGAGCAGGCGGGAATCGATGATCGCCGCCTCTTCTCACTAGCCCTCCAGACGAGTCTGATCAAGGATGTACGTGACCAGTCCGCCTTCCAGGAGCTCTTCCCCCTCTACTTCGACCAGGCCACTCCGCCAGCGCTACGCCCCCCTGGCAATGATCAGCTCAGTGAGGAGCAGCGCGAAGCGCTCATGCGCCAACTCCAGGAACTCCTGGCCCAACTCTCACCGCAGCAACTCGCTCAACTCTTCCAGGCGATGATCAGCGGCGAGCCACTCACCCGCCAAGAGTTACAGGCACTGCTCGATACCATTCCCGCCCCCCATGTGCACAATCCGCGCTACCGGGAGTGGATGACGCGCCAGGCACTGCGTGACCTGCAGTTCAAACAGCTCGAGCAGGCCCTTCGCGAACTGCTCGAACGGTTACGCCAGGAGGGCATGGA
>CAIWUD010000432.1 GCA_903915775.1 uncultured Chloroflexota bacterium
GCATGGCGTTGATCTCAAGGGGTTGAGCGGGAGCGGCCCCGGTGGCCGCATCACCAAGGAAGATGTGCTCCGCAACGTCACGCCGCCACCGGTTGCCGTGGTTGAAGCAGCGCCAGCACCAGCGCCTGCCGCACCACGCCCAGCACCCACCCCCGTGGCCGTGGCCACCCGTCCGGCACCAGCAGCAACGACCACGCCCACTACCACCAACGGTCGTCGTGAAGAGCGTCAGCGCCTCAGTCGGCGCCGTCAGACGATCGCTCGACGCCTCGTTGAGGCTCAACAGACCGCAGCGATGCTCACAACCTTCAACGAGGTTGATATGAGTAGCGTGATGGAGTTGCGCCGCCGGCGCAAAGATGGCTTCAAAGAGCGCCACGGGGTGAATCTGGGCTTCATGTCCTTCTTTACCAAAGCAGTCGTGGGTGCCCTCAAGGCCTTCCCAATGGTCAACGCCGAGATGCAGGGTGACGAAGTGGTGCTGAAGCACTACTACGATATCGGTGTTGCCGTTGGCGTTGAAGAGGGGCTCGTGGTGCCGGTGGTGCGTGATGCGGACCAGAAGAGCTTTGCGGCCCTCGAGCGCGAAGTCGGCGATCTGGCCAGGAAGGCCCGTGAAGGGACTCTGACCCTGGCTGAGTTGCAGGGCGGTACCTTCACCATAACCAACGGTGGGGTCTACGGTTCGCTCATGTCGACCCCAATCCTCAACACCCCCCAGGTCGGTATCCTCGGCATGCACAAGATCGAGGATCGTCCCGTGGTGGTGGCTGGGCAGATCGTCATTCGCCCGATGATGTACCTTGCCCTCAGCTACGACCACCGGCTGATCGATGGCGGGACGGCGGTACGCTTCCTCGTGCGCGTCAAGGAGCTCATCGAAGATCCCGAGGCGCTCCTGCTCGAGGGGTAGCTGTCGATCGTATTGCTTCCTAAAGTCGGCACAGATGCCCCCCTCCCAACCTCCCCCCGCTGGGGGGAGGGTTCCGGGGTGGGGTGGGGGCAAGAGGTGCGAACGCACTGAAGCAGTACAACTCATCGCTTGGCGTTGAGGGCCAGGGAGTGGCAAGCTCCCTGGCCCTCGTCGTTCTGCTGGATCGGTGTGCTACAATGGCAGGGAACGTTGTACCATCCCGTGTGGGGGGAGTATGTCCGACTATCTTGTCACCATTGGCCTGGAGGTTCACGCCCATATCCTGACCGAGTCGAAGATGTTTGATGGCTGTCCGGCCAACTATGCCGGTGCCGACCCCAACACCTTTGTCTCAGCGGTCAGTCTGGGCTTGCCCGGTACCCTGCCCGTCGTCAACCAGCGTGCAGTCGAACGGGCAGCCCTGAGTGGCCTGGCGCTGAACTGTCGTATCAACGAGCACTCAGTCTTCAGCCGGAAGTCCTACCTCTACCCGGATCTGGTCAAAGGTTTCCAGATCTCGCAGTACGATGAGCCCCTCTGCTCGGATGGGTGGGTCGAGATCCGTACTGCTGCGGGTGAAACCCGACGGATTGGGATTGAGCGGCTGCACATCGAAGAGGATACGGGGCGTCTGGTCCATGCCGCCGATGGCTCCTCGCTGATCGACTACAACCGCGCCGGTATGCCGCTCATGGAGATCGTGAGCCGACCGGATCTCGCTACCCCTGAAGAGGCGCGCCTCTACTTCGAAAAGATGCGCCAGATCCTGGTCTGGATCGGGGTGAATAGTGGCAATCTCGAAGAGGGTGCCCTCCGTTGTGATGCGAATGTGAGCGTGCGCCCCGCGGGGCAGGCGCACTATGGGGCCAAGGTCGAGATCAAGAATATCAACTCGTTCCGCTATGTCGAGCGCGCCCTCGTCTACGAGATCCGGCGCCAGACGGCGATCCTGGCCTCAGGAGGCGTTGTACGTCAGGAGACGCGTGGCTGGGATGAGTTGCGTGGTGAAACGGTGGGGCAGCGCTCGAAGGAGTTTGCCCACGACTACCGCTACTTCCCTGAACCGGATATTCCGCCACTCCAGTTTGATGCTGCCTGGATCGAGGCACGCCGCGCCGAACTTCCTGAACTACCCGCTGCTCGCCGCGCGCGCTTCGAGCAGGAGTATGGCCTGAGCCTACAAGATGCCGATCTGCTGACCCTCGAGCGGAGTGTCGCCGACTACTACGAAGCTGGGGTCGTAGCGGCACAATCCGTGGGTGCCACCCCCAAAGAGGTGGCTAACTGGATTCTCAATGAAGGGTTTCGCCTGCTCAACGATCGTGGCGAGGCGGTGGAACGGCTGGCGCTACGGATGCCCGTGGCGCACATCGCCGCGATCATCGACCTGGTTGCCCAGGGCACCCTGACGCGCAGTGTCGCCAAGCAGGTCTTCGAAGAGAGCTTCGATAGTGGGAGTGCCCCCGCAGCGATTGTGGCCGCCCGTGGATTGACTCAGATTAGCGATGGTGATGCGATGCGGCTGGTGGTTCGTCAGGTGCTTGAGGATGCCAAGGCGGCCAAGGCCATTGCCGAGTATCAGGGTGGTAAAAGTAGCGCGATCCAGTTTCTCGTGGGGATGGTCATGAAGCAGACTAAAGGCCAGGCCAACCCGCAACTTACCCGCACCCTACTTGAGGAAGAGCTGCGCCAGCGCGATGAGCGCTCGTGATATGGAACGTCGACCTCCATGCCCCTGCCGCAGGTGGCGGCGTAGAGCGGAACAGCGTGGCATGTTTCAAACCGGCTTGACCGTCTCACGGCAGCGGTGCAAGGTGCAGCCCTCCGCAAAACCCCTAACCTAGCCCTGGTGGCGACAGACCGTAACGTCGGCACAGCCGCAACTGAAACAGGCCTCACGAAGGTTGTCTGATAACTCCATGAGCTCACCCCACGATGACCCGACCCCTATGGGAATACTCGAACTCTGGGAGTCGGCACGCACCAAGTACAACCTGGCCCTCAGCCGCTCACGCCATGGGCCCACCGACCTTGCGCTCCTCAGCCTGCACGGCTGCCTGGAGGATGCGCTCCGTGCCCATGGGCTGCGCCTCAACCTTACTGCAGCCCGTGCCCCCCTGCTCCAGTTGATCGAAACGCTCCTGGCGACAACCCCGGCCGTGCTGAGCGAGGTTGAAGCGGATGGGGTTCGGCGAATGCACCAACTCCGGGCGCGGATCGCCCGGGGCGAGCAGATTGCCGTCGCCGGATCGACCGTTGCCGCCTACCATCAACTGGTGGCGCGCCTCCTCCAACGTGTCGGCCTGACGGTGGTCGCCCCTGAGCCCATGCTCTCCGCTGAGCCTGAGCCGGCGATGAGCACCACTACCCGTACACGGCCTGGCGCCTCCACCACCAATCCCCCGCGGAGCCAACCGCGTCCCCGTGGCGAAGGGGGGCAGGCTACCGACGAAACGCAACCACGACGCGAGCGTACCGTCTACCCCGATGAGCAGCTAGCACGCTACGTTACTCGGGGGACGCCCAGTGCAGCAACCCGCGATCTGCCCCTTGCCCGCGAGCTCCTCCAGGAGCGGCAGAGTCGCTGGTGGAACGACCCCCGCACGCGGGTCGAGCGGATGGCTGATTTCTGGGTGCGCTCCCGGCCCTGGCTCCTCCCAGTGCTCGTTGTCGCCACGGTGCTTGCCATCCTCCTCCTCATCCCCATGAACGTTCAGCCACCGGGTGGTGTTACGTTTGGGGTACGGAGCACGCCCGCACCGGTTGTGGCGACCAGTACGCTGCTACCCACCATCGCGAGCGTGAGTGAGCAGACCCCAGCACCGCTATCGGCATTAACTCCACTCGGCACCGCAACGCCACTCCCTGAACTCACCCCCGTTGGGGCGAGCCCCACGGTTGACCTCTTCGCAGTTGGCCAGATCGCCTACGTGCGTGCCGATGCACCGCCCATCGAACTGCGCCCAGAGCCCAATTTGCAGCCGGACAACCCGATACTGCTCATCCTAGAGCCCGGAACGGCAGTTCGGATTGTTGCTGGCCCGGTGACGAGCGAAGGCTACGAGTGGTGGCAGGTCAGTGCGGGTGGTGTCGAGGGCTGGTCTATTGGTCGCTATCTGGAGTTACGCTAGGCGTAGAGCGACAAGGCCAGCGAGAGTGGTATAATGGGGCCGATCACGCCGGAGTGGCGAAAAGGCAAACGCTGCGGTCTTAAAAACCGCTGGGGGTAACCCCTTACGGGTTCGAGTCCCGTCTTCGGCACCAGCATTGGGATGCGGTAAACGGCCTCTGTGTCCTCCCGGACGCGGGGGCCGTTTGCGTGCCCCGGGAGCAACGAGGGGAGCAATTGGCTCATCGGTTCCTCCGCAGCTGTTCGGACAGTCCGGCGATAGCGATTGACTTGGATTCGTCCAGGGCGTGGGCGTAGATGGCCGCGGTGATCGCGGGCGAGGAGTGGCCAAGGATCTTCGAGACCGTGACGAGCGGCACGCCGTTGGCGAGCATCAGGGTGGCGGCGGTGTGGCGCAGGTCGTGGAAGCGGATCTTGGGCAGCCCCGTCTGCTCCAGCACCTGCTTGAAGTGGTCGAGCAGACAGGAGATGTGGATCGGCCCCCCGGTCTCGGTGGTGAAGACGAGATTGCCCCAAGGGTCGCGCCACTTGTCGCCGCGCAGCGCCCGCTCCTCGTCCTGGTTGGCCTTGTGGGCGCGCAGCACCGCGAGGAGGTCGTCGTCAAGCTTGAGGGTGCGCTCGCCGGCCTTGGTCTTGGTGGCCTGGAGGATGAACTCGCGGGGCGCGTCGGGCTTGCCGCCCTTGCGGGCGCGCTGAAGCTGCTGGTGGATGCGCAGCGTCCCACGCTCGAAGTCGATCGCCGGCCAGGTCAGGCCGAACAGCTCGCCCTCACGCATCCCCAGGTTCACCGCCAGCCGGTACAGGGCGTACCAGCGGTGATCCTCGACGGCCTTGAGCAGGATCTGCACCTGCTCGACGGTGAGGGGCTGGATGTCGGGCGTGGGCACCGACGGCAGCTCGATCGCCGCGGCCGGGTTGCGGGCGACATAGCCGTTCCGCACCGCAACCTCGTACGCCTTGTGGAGCCGGGCGTGGGCGTTCCGCACCGTTTTCGGCTCCATCCGCGTGGTCAGGTCGTTGACCCAGGCCTGCACCTCAGCGGGCGTAAGTTTGTCCAGGCGGCGCTTGCCGAGGGTGCTGCCGGTGATGTAGCGGCGCACGACGCCGTAGTAGTCGTCGCGGACATTGGGCTTGAGGTTGGTGGCGAAGGTGGTGAGCCAGGTGACACACCACTCCGCCACCGTCGGCTGCTGGGTTTCGAGGTTCACCCCCTGGTCGATCTCGGCCTGGAGCTGCTTGAGCTTCTCGCGGGCCTCGCGCTGCGAGTCGGCCCGCCGCTTGCGCCGCTTGCCGTTGGGTAGCGACACCTCGGCGAACCAGACCCCCGACTTCTTCGGATACTCGTAGACCGTCCCTTCGCCGTTCGAGCGTCCCTTGTTGCGCTGTGGCATGTCAGCACCTATTCCGTTCTTGCCAGTCGCGAATATCGGCCAGGGCGATCCGGCGCAGTCGCCCGCGCCCGACCGTCCGTAGCTCCCCGCGCTCCACGAGCCGTCGCACCGTGCGCTCATCGTAGCTGAGCAGCGCGGCGGCCTCGCGGATGGTGACCTGGAGCGGTTCCTTGCCCACGCGGGCCAGGGGCTCCTGAACAACTCCCTGCATCGGCAGACTCCTGATCGTCCCTACCGGAGCGGCTGGGACGAGGCGGTAATGGCTGAGTGCGGTTGGTCGCGGGCTGCCGGTCCGTCCACCGGCGTCCACGAACTGTTGCGGTGCTCTGACTCTACAAGTAGCACAGATGTTTGTCAACGGTTTCGACCGATCAGTTTTCGAGCAACCGTGAGCAAAATACGAGCAGTGCCGTATGTTGACGGGAACGCTCAGATGTTCTATCATACGGTATCTGGCCACAAACAGCCACATAACGCTTTGCACTCCCAGTGTTCGCCGAGGAGAAAGGCCGTGCGATGGACGAGGCAACCCTGCGCCGCCTGATCGCCGAGGGCGAGACCGCGACCGTCGAATTCAAGAGCAGCGCCGCGCGCCCGATCGACATTGCCCAGCGCATGTGCGGCATGGCGAACAATCGCCGCGGTGGCCTGATCATCTTTGGCATCGAGGACGCGACCAGAGCGATTGTCGGAATTCGCAACCCGAGCCTCACCAACGACGTGGTGCTGCGGGCGGCGCGCATGGTGAAGCCACCCATTTCGCTTGAGGAAACCAGCGTGCAAACCTGGGTGCTCGACGGGCAGACCCTGGTGACGGTGACCGTTCCGCCGAATACCGGCCGGCTCTACCAATATGACGGAGCCTTTCTCGTCCGGCGGGGCACACAGACGGTCCCGCTCACGTTGGACGAGATTCACGCCTACCTCAATGCCTATGGCAACAGCCGCTGGGAGATTGGCGTCGCACCGCGAGCAACACTTGAGGATATCGAGGTCGCCGCCGTCGAGCGACATTTGTCGTTTCGCGCGGAGCGTAGTCGCGAGCGGCAGCGATACGTCGAGCCAACCGATCTGCTGTTGAGTCTGGAAGCCGCAGTTGACGACCCGCAGAGTGGTCGTGTTCGCCCGACCAATGCGGGCCTCCTGATGTTTGGTTACGACCCACAGCTCCAGATCCCGCAGAGTGAGGTCGTGTGCATCAAGTATGCGGATACCCTCGGGGTGCGGAGCTACGTTGACCGACGCAACCTCCGTGGAACGCTCCCCGAGCTTGTCAACCAGACGTCGCTCTTTCTGAAGCAGTTCATTCGTGTCGGTGCGACCATTCGCGGCTTCTTCCGAGAGGATGAGCCAGAGTACCCGTATGAGGCGCTGCGTGAGGCAGTCGTCAACGCGATCGTTCACCGCGACTACAGCCGGATTGGTGAGACGGTCCGGGTGTTTATGTATGAGGACCGCGTCGAGGTGCGGAGCCCAGGCGGCCTCCTTCCTGGGATCGCACTCGACGACCTCGTGGCGATGCGGGTTCGCTCGGTGCCGCGCAACCCGGTGATCGCGGGGTATCTCCGCGATATTCCTGGCTATATGGAGCGCATCGGATCAGGCATCCGGTTTATGGTGAGCGAGATGCGCCGGATGAATCTGCCAGAGCCTGAGTTCACCAACCATCAGGATTTCGTGGTGACATTCCGGAATGGCACTGGAGTCGAGGACCTTCCCGGTTTGAACGAGCGCCAGCGCATTGGTATGCGCATTGTACGCGAGCAAGGCAGCATCAACACGCCAGAATACTGCGCGGCGACCGGCGCCCCAGAGCGAACCGGGTTGCGTGATCTCCAGAACCTGGTGGAAAAAGGGCTGCTGGTGGTTCGCGGTAAGAAGCGCGGGCAACGCTTCTTCCTCACGTAGTGGTTAAAAATCCCGCCATTAATTCCGCCACCGATGGCGGAAAACGTGGCGGGATTTTTAACCTTTGGCTATGGCGAAGCGCGGCGTGACGGGTGAATCCTGACAATAATCGCCAACGTGGCGGTATAGTGGCGATTATGGCGATTATTGCGGTTGGAGGGCAGGTGCGAGCGCCTTCAGTAATCGCCAACGTGGCGGTATAGTGGCGATTATGGCGATTATTGGAGGCCTGGCTCCGCACCGGCTCTCGTGTGCAACGCGAGGCACAATGTCCGGCAGCAAGCCAGGAGGGGAGGGTGCTGATGCTCCAACGGCTCTCGATCCGCACGACGGCCCAGGAGTGCCTGGTGGACATCACCGCCGAGGTACGAGGCGCGGTCCAAACAACAGGGATCGCCGAAGGTACCGCGCTGCTCTATATGCCCCATACCACGTGCGGGATCACGATCCAGGAGAACGCCGACCCGGGGGTGCAGCACGATATGCTGCTGGTTCTGCGGCGAATCTACCCCCGCGTCGACCCGGCCTACCGCCACATCGAGGACAACTCGGCCTCGCACCTCCAGGCCAGCACGATGGGTTTCTCACACTTCGTCTTCGTGAGCGGCGGCCGACTTGTGCTCGGTCGCTGGCAGGCGATCTACCTCGCCGAGTTCGACGGCCCGCGCACGCGCGAGGTGCTCGTCAAGGTTCTGGGCGACGTACAATAGAACCAGCATGACGTGGGGGAGGAAGTCGCGGAGCAAGGCGGTGTCGATGCGTGAGTTGGAAACACTGGAGCCCGGCCACGTTGCCCTGCTTGGCGTGCCCTGGGATGCCCACTCCTCGTTCTTGCGCGGACCAGCCCTGGCACCCCGGCAGATCCGCGCCGCCCTCCACAGTGGTGCGATGAACCTGTGCGCCGAGAACGGCCACGACCTCGAGGCCGATGCGAACTGGCACGACCTGGGCGACCTTGCGATCCCCGTCGGGGACGAGGCGGCCCTTGCCACCATCACGGGAGCTGCCGCGTCGGTGCTGGCGCGGGGCGCTCGCGTCCTCGCCCTCGGCGGCGACCACGCCGTGAGCTTCCCGCTGCTCCGCGCCTACGGGGAGGCCTACCCTGGTCTCGCCGTGCTGCACCTCGACGCCCACTCCGACCTCTACGACGAGCTCGACGGCGACCGGCTCTCCCACGCCTGCCCGTTCGCTCGCGCGCTGGAGGAGGGGCGCATCACCCGGCTGGTGCAGGTCGGCATCCGTACCCTCAACCCCCACCAGCGCGATCAGGCCCGGCGCTTCGGCGTGGAGGTTGTCGAGATGCGCGACTGGCAACCGGGGATCGACCTGCGGCTCGCCGGGCCGCTCTACCTCTCGCTCGACCTCGATGCCCTCGACCCGGCCTTCGCTCCCGGCGTTTCGCACCACGAACCCGGCGGCTTCACCACCCGCGAGGTGCTGGGCATCATTCAGTCACTACCCGTTCCGCTCATCGGCGCCGACCTCGTCGAGTTCAATCCCGTCCGCGACCCGACTGGTATCACGGCTGCTCTCGCCGCCAAGCTCGTCAAAGAGATTCTGGCCCAGATGCTCGACGATGGCACCGCAGCGCGTAGAGCGAGGCCGTGACGGTGGGCCGAACGATTATCCACGTTGACCTCGACCAGTTTTTCTGCGCCTGCGAAGAGCAGCGCGACCCGACGCTGAAGGGCAAGCCGTTCGCGGTGGGCGGCCGGCCCGAGGGGCGCGGAGTGGTCGCCTCGGCCTCCTACGCCGCCCGCACGTTCGGGGTCCGTTCAGCAATGCCGATGGCCCACGCCGTGCGCCTGTGCCCCGAGCTGATCGTCGTGCGCCCCAACTTCCCGACCTATCGTGAGGCCTCGCAGCAGGTGATGGAGCGGCTGCACACCTTCACCGACCTGGTTGAGCAGATCTCGATCGACGAGGCGTTCCTGGACGTGTCGGCGCTGGGTGAGCCAGGCGAGCAGGTGGCGCAGCGGCTTCAGGCCACCATCCGTGCCGAGCTCGGTCTCTCGTGCTCGGTCGGGGTGGCCGCGAACAAACTCGTCGCCAAGATCGCCACCGACGTGGGCAAAAGCATGGCCCGTAGCGGGGTGCTCCCGAGTGCGATCTGCGTCGTGCCGCCCGGCGAGGAGGCCGCCTTCCTGGCCCCGCTACCTGCCTCAGCGCTGTGGGGCGTCGGCCCGAAGACCGCCGAGAAGCTCGCCGGGATGGGCATCCTCACGATCGGCGACATCGCCGCCTGGCCGCCGAACGACCTCACGCGGCGCTTCGGCCAGCACGGCGAGGATCTGGCCCGCCGTGCCCGCGGGCAGGACGAGCGGCCGATCGTCACCGAGCGGGCCGCCAAGTCGATCTCCCAGGAGACGACGTTTGCCCACGACGTGCGCGACCGAGCGCGGCTGGAGCAGACACTGCGCGCCCAGGCGCAGGAGGTAGCCGCCAAGCTCCAGCGCAAGGGGCTGATGGGTACGTCGGTGAAGCTCAAGATCCGCTGGCCGGACTTCACCACGCCGACCCGCCAGCTCACCCTGCCCCAGCCGACCGACGACGTGGAGCTGATCACCGACGCCGCTCTGCGCCTGTTCAACCAAACCTGGCTCGAGCGCCAGCCGGTGCGGCTGATCGGCGTCGGCGTCGGCGGGCTTGGCACGCCACCGAAGCAGCTCACTCTGTGGGACGTGCCAACGCCCAAGGAGCAGGCGCGGCAGGCGAAGCTCCGCGAGGCCCTGGCGGCGGTGCAGGCCCGCTTTGGAATCGGCGTGGTGCGGCGCGGCAGCGAGCTGGAA
>CAIWUD010000433.1 GCA_903915775.1 uncultured Chloroflexota bacterium
AAGCTTAAAAATATTTTTTTAATCTAGAAACTAAAATATATATAAGTGAATGTACTTTGAAAGTCTACAAAGGTTAAATCGTGACTTATCATTATTTAATTCTTTCAAATTTTACTTATTAAATGATTAATTCATTTTCTTTTTCTTGTTCAAAGATTCATGAGCACGTATCCACGAGTTGTCCCCGCGCCTGCGGGGGTGAACCGCGCGGTGCGGTCACCAACTACGGCGGCGTCTGGCGCTGCTACGAGTTAGACGAGGAGTATCAACACCGTGACAACGAACGGTTCTAAGCGCGGACGTCCGCCGTTCGCCGACGGCAAGCCCCGGCGCGTGGGCGTCAACCTGACGATCCGCGAAGACATTCTGGAGCAGGTCGACAAGCTGGCCGCCGAGCAGGGCGTGACGCGCTCGGCACTCATAGGCGAGTTGCTCGCTAAGGCCCTTCCACAATAGGCCCACGACGCGCAAAACGGCCCCCGGGAGCGATCCCAGGGGCTTCGTCGTGTCCTCAGTATCCCTACGGCTCAGCGGGCGGTTGTGGCGCTTCCGGCGTTGTCCCCGCGCCTGCGGGGGTGAACCGGCAAAGGGCGGCAGTTGGCGCAGTGCGACCAAGTTGTCCCCGCGCCTGCGGGGGTGAACCGGTGGGTGTGTGAATAGTCGGGGCTAGTCATGTCGCCGTCTTCTCGCTCGCGGGGGTAAACTTAAAACTACCAGTTCAATTGCCACTACGATTGAGATGACGCCCATGTTGATTACATTCCAGCATATTAACGGTGCCATCATAGAAGCTATAGCAGAGTTGTTGCAGCGCAGCAAGTACGGTAAAGGCGTGGTGTGCTAGGAATAACGAACGTGAGCAGAAGCCAACTGATTATGACCGCCAGCACGCCGTATCTGCAACTCGCCTACTAGAGTTGCAGTCGCGCCAAGTAGCTGGTAAACCGGACAGGAGCTGTGAGCGTTGTTCCGGTACCCGCTGCGATGGTGTACAGTTCTTCAAGCGTACTGATCAGGCTGTTGAGTTTGTCCTCTATGATGGTTACCTGCATCAAACCCTTCAACATGTCGGATACCTCTCGATATCCGACACGTGAACCCCCCAAACCCCAGTCCACGTGTCGGATAATTTCCACAGCAGAACCAATGCAGAACGCCCTTTAACGTGTCGGATAACTTGATAGTGCGAGTCGATCCCGTGCCGACTAGCAGCCTCGACGCTGGGAGAGAAGTGTCGTACGTATCTCGTACATTTAGCTCATATGTTGCATTCAATGCCGTTGTGTGATACCATGGGCTATCCTGAACTGTTCGCACGCTATGCACGGTTCCAACAGGGTGTGAGACGTTTTTTGGCGAAGAACCATCGCCGTACTAGGCAACCTGCGCGAGGTCTTAGGGTACGCTGGTTCGGTGAAAAAGGTCAACCTGAGCGTCTGTATTACCCAACATCTCGTGCATCGAACAGGCTGTTCCTGGACACCTGCGCTTCAGCGTACAAGCCCGGTGCGACAGTCGCTAGAGTTCTGGAGCGCTGTAACCCGGGGATACCCATTACGCTATCTAGGCAAAAACCTGGTGACGGTCGTTGTATCGTGGGATGATCGTGGGATGGTGGTACACCCATGCACGCATCAATCGACAGGTATCTTGCATCCTTGGCAGAGAAGGGGCGTTCGTCACTTACCCTCAAGGCCATACGCGGTGACCTTTCTGGCTTTATAGTATGGTGGGAAGCGTCCCGACGCCGACCCTTCGCTCCTGATCTCTTGCGGGAGCCAGATATCCACGCCTGGCGCTTGTATCGTCAGCGTGATCAGAGTGCAGCCACTTCAACCCTGAACCGCGCCTTGAACAGTCTGCGTGCTTACCTCACCTGGGCACAGCAGACCGGGCTGATCGCCAGTAATCCTGCCCTTGAGATCACGCCCCTCCCTACCACTGCCCCAGCGCCCAAGTCGATCGCACCCGCCGCTATCGATGCACTCCTCCGTGCAGTTCAGTCCGAGCGTATCGAGCGAGTACGTCTGCGTGACGAGGCACTGCTTGCCCTACTCGTCCACACCGGACTGCGTGCCCAGGAGACCTGCGACCTTCAGTTGCGCGATCTCGACCTGGACGGAATGACCCTGACGGTACGCCGCGGTAAGGGAGGTCGCACCCGTCGGGTGATGCTCAATACCGACGTGGTAGTGGTGCTACGACGCTACCTGAAACAGTTACGTTGTCGAACAGGGTTGCCAGCCCTCGGCAGCGAGGCCGAGCGTGAACCGCTCCTCGTACGTTTCGACCAGACCAGCCCTGGTCAACCGATGCGCCCCGGCATGAACCAGCGCCTGGTTCAGCGCGTTGTTGCGCAGCGCGCTCGTGAGGCAGCTGAGCGCCTTCGTGCCGATGCTGCCAATCTCAGCTCTCTCGAACGCACGACCGAACTCTACCATCTGGCCCGCCAACTAGATGATGCAACCCCCCACACGCTTCGCCACAGTCTGGCTCGACGAATGCTTGAGTCAGGGGCTGACCTGGCGATTGTGCAGCGGACGCTCGGTCATAGCACGATTGCTACTACGGGTATGTACGTGATACCGAGCGATGATGATCTGCGTGCAGCAGTGGAGCAGGCCACTCCCTGACCATGAGTGACTAGACTCCTGCCGCAGCCTGCAACCTCACGGTCTGTTACGAGATAAGCGTAGTCCCCCCCCCAAACCAAACCTGACCACGCCATCAGCGGTGAGGAGATGGTTCCTCCACTGCTTTCACCCCTGGTAGACACCTCGTACCCCGGTGAAGAGAGGATATGTTTTCACCTTGCAGCGTAACTTGCAGACCCAATACGCATGGAAACCAGGCTGTCGAGTTTTTTGCGTGCGGTCGCTTAGGCGTTCGTATGCGTAATCAGGCCGCTACGCAAAAAACTCCGCTGCACTCCGAAGGGGCAGTGCGTATCAGGAGCGTGGTGGCAGATGGTACCGCTTATTGGTCAGCACACGACGCGATCGCGGGGGCGGTCAATGCTGAACCGGTTTGATGCTCGCAACTACCCCAGGCCCCTACGCGATCCAGACCATGCTGACCAGGATGATGTGATGTAGTCCGTTGTCCTCGTAGCTGGACAGCATGACTGCAGCCTGCGTGAAACAGACAAAGTACGCCGTCCAGTCCCGGCCCACATCGAGGAGATCGGTACGGAATCGCAGCGCTTGCTGCTCAACCAAGCTTACGCACTGCTGCGCGACTGATCTGTCGGCGCCCTGCTTACGCTTGCCCACAAGCGCCTTGTTGATGCGCACAGTACCAGCCCCTCAAACGGCCACCCTTTTCCACTCGTTACCCGCTTGTGTTTCGCCCTGCCATCCTCACTGCATTCCATTCCTGCCCAAGATTGTTGATGCGCATATAGCGTTCATCCCCGACCAGTGCCTTAAAGCATACGGCCTCGACACGACCACGCTTGGCGCACCGGGCCGCCCGGTAGGAGCCGTAGATGTTCTCAAAAGCAATATAAACCTGTGAGTAGAGAGCGAGACTTGCGCCTACGACGCCTGCAGAGGGAAGCTTCCCCCTGCACACCCTCGTGGGAATATCACCCTATAAACGGCGCTAAAACTCTTGACGGTGTCAAGAAGACAAAAAATTAAAAAGGCAAGGAGACTAGGATCGGGAGAACAGAAAGGCGAGACGAAACCCACTGCTATCATTGCTGATAGCCGGGTTGTTGTCGGCGCGGTAGGCACAACGGGCATTATCAGGGTCGTAGTCCCACGAGCCACCACGCAGCACGTATGTATTTTTGCTGTATTTGCTCTGGTTATAAAGGTTTTCTGTGCTCACCTCGCCCGTGAACGGGTAGTCCACCTTCCGCGTACTGCACCACTCCCAGACATTTCCCCCCAGTTCTTCGGCCCCGCAGGCAGCTACACCATGAGGGAAGATGCCCACCACCGAGGTTCCACGGATCTTGCTCCCATCAACGTTGGCCTGGATGCTGGTGGTTATACCACCATCGGTCACAGCTATCAATTTGGTACCCCAGGGGTATGCACGCCGCCCGGCACGGGTATTGGCGCCTGGGAGAGTCACTGGGTAGGCCGCAGCCCGCTCCCACTCTGCCTCGGTGGGCAGGCGAACCTCCTCTCCTGGCGCCAACACCCCGAGGGCGTGCAACCAGGCATTAGCCCACAAGGCAAACACGGTGGACGCGTACCAACTCACCCCAACCACCGGGTGGTTGCCCTCACCAGCACGATAGCTTGCCCCGGGCCAGAAGCGTGGACGGAACTGACCTGGGGTCTGCTGGTACTTCTGCATCAGGGGTTGCAGATTCCGGGCTGCTGTCACCGCCTCGGCGCTGCCACGCCCAGACAGGGCTTCAATGAACAGCAGGTACTGCCGGTTGGTCACCGGGAAATGCGCCAGAGCGTAGGGACGACTGATAGGGCAGTCAAACTCCGGCTTCTCGTCATGGTTGCCATGATCATCACCCATGCTGAACGTGTGTGCTTCAATCCTGGCTGCCCAGTAGTCGGCTTTGGTCACGTCGAGACCAGGCCGTCCGCTGTCGGCTTCCAGACGGTCGAGCATAGTTGCTGCGCGGTTGCGCAACACCGGATCGGAGTGTGCAACCGTACGCCAATCGTCTGTGAGAGCGGCGAGGGTACGCAGACGGGCGGTGGCCTCATCTCGCAGGGTGGTCAACTCCTCGACCACACCAACATCGGCAAGCACAGCAGCAGCAAGGAGCATTCTTTCAGGATCATCCGTGTCGATCAACCCCCGCAGGAGCCGTTCCGTCTTAGGAAGTTGCTGACCATTGCTCCAGTAGCCGGCAGCGAGCAGCAAAGTCTCACGCCAGCGTGCATCACCGCTATGCTCTAGGAGGAATGCCACACTATCCGGCCTACTGTCACGGTTATCGCGGTTGTCGAGGCTATCGAGCGCCCGTGCTGCCAGATACTCCTGAAACGTGTAGTGGGAAAATGAGTACACGTCCTCACGCCGCTGGATGATCCCGCTATCTACGGCAAGGCGGTGGAGTAGATCTCGCACCCGATCATCGGCAGACTCACGGTCGATCTTCAATCGCTCTACATAGAGTGGGCTAAGCCAGGCCTGCACCTGGCTGATCGTGGCCTCGCGAACCTGCTGCGATTGTTGCTGCATCGACAAAGCAAGCATCTCCAGTCGGCGTTGCTCAGTGGCGAGCTGCGTAACGCTCATCCCTAGCGTGTCATTGGCCACGTTCTGCTTACGCCAGAGGTCGAGCAGAAGCTCGATCAGCTTCTCGTATAGCTTCGCACGCTGGTCGGGGAGCTTGACGCTATTGAATTGGAGCAGTGCCATTGCCGTCAACAAGAGCGGGTTCATTGCCATTTCAAGAAGACGATCATTGCGCTTGACTGCTCCCCAGAGTTGGGCGGCCTGATCAATGGCAACGTCTTGTCGACGGCGCCCGGATGCTGCCATGCGCGCATAAACGGCATCGAACCACTTGTAGAGCACGGCTTGAGCTGCTGGTTCATCCAGCGGGCTCAGGTGTTGTTCGAGGAATTCGGGCAGGTAGACGGCCCCGCGATAGCCTGCCGTACGACTCGCGACGACATAGCGCTGCTTCGCATAACGACGTGCCAGGTTGTCGATCAACTGCGCGAGGTACGCCCGGCGCTGATCATCACCCGCCTCGTCTAGCCCGTCGAGTAGCAGCAAAACCCTACCATCGTCCTTCCTGATCAGCGACGAAAGCACACCCTCCTGAATATTACAATACTTCACCATCTCCCGATCCAGCCACTTGAGGAAAAGGTCGGGCGGTGCACCAGTATAACGTTCCCGCTCCTGCGGCGGTAGTTCATGCAACTCAGCCGGGATCGTCGCGGCAAAAAGTGTCAAGCGCACATAGATCGGCAGTGGCGGCTGCTGCAGATGGAGGTGCATGCCACCATCGACGTCTACTAGCATCGAGGCGTCACCCCGACGATACGCCTCAGCAAGGCGTAGCGCTGCGTAGCGCAGAGTCATCGTTTTTCCACTTCCTGCATCGCCAAGTAGCAACAAGCGCGTTGTGGTAACCAGTGGTAGGAGATCATCGTCAGTCGGCAGGTGGGGCTCCACCTGCTGTCGCCCCTGGTTGGTCGGATGTAGTTGGCGTGCTGCCAATAGAGTCGGTTCGCTTAGTAGTTCAAACACATACCTGCTACGATTCTCGGTATTGGCCAAATCCCGCACTGACGTTTGCCGATCTTCACCTCGCATGCGCCTGTGATAGACATCGATCGTGCTCCGCTCGACCACCCGTAGCGGTATGTGAACAGCGTCAAGACTGAGTTGCACCTGCTCAGTGGCGATGCCAAGCGGCTGCGTAGAGCCGTATTCTGTCCGGAGCCAATCAAGATAGTGCGTGATACCAGACGGTAACGCCGCTCTGAATTGATTGGCTTTCTGTTCATCTTCGATCAGCTTCCTCTCTGCTTCACGCCTCACTTCCTCCTCAAGATCACGCCGTTGTCCACCAGTCATCCGATCAATCCAGCGCAGAATACGCTCGCGCCACGGCTTAACGAGAGCAACAAACATGGCAATGATCGCAGGAATTGCCAAGCTGCGAATCCAATCAAGAGCCTGTGGCAGCATAAGTATCTGCTCCGGCGTAGGTGCGGTTGTTGATGTGGAGAGGGGCGGCATAGTCTGTGTTGGCGAGACAAGAGTCGGCGTGGGTGATGACTGGGTCAGCGCAGTGGTTGCTAGTGGCAGTGTCCCTGTTGGGGTAGCGGGCTGCGCACCTGCGTGCTCGAACACACCTAGGAGGACGACGGGGAGCATCAACACAAGCAGGGGCGTAACAATGGGTCGTCTAGTACGCATATGCACTGCTCCACACAGGCTAGTGTCAGAGGTTCACAAGGAACGGACATGAGGCTTAACCTCTCCAGAGCTAGTCTACCATATAGAGACTCCTCTCAGCCTAGTGGCACAGAGGATGTCACGACGCCTAAAGGCAAGCATCTATGACAACGATCGTACAGAGTGAGATGGTATGAGATTCTGGCAGCGTGAGGCAATCCATGTCTGGATTTTGTATTGACAGTCCGAATGTCATGTATTACGATATGCTGTGTTCAGTTACGGTTTCGTAAAAATGTATACCATCGATTTTAGAAAACATGTAGTATTTTGCACAACCTTCTGTGTAAAATTTATTCGTATCGATTTAATATTTAAACTATCGAGCCAGAACATTCAACTTTTTTTGGGTAAAAAAATATACCATAAACACAGGCTATCTTGCTTACACAGGCCAGCCCGTGAGTGTTACTCACTCCTTTTTTTTGGTGAATCGCTAGCCGAAAGGGGCGCGGATGGTTTGCAGCATGCGCTCTAATGTTTGTATTGAAGTATATGCCACGTTTTCGCGCGTGGCCGGTCTCCCCGATTCACGCTTGATAAACTTGTTAATCCGAAGTTTCGTTGAATTGGTACTCAGCCCAGGCTAAGCACTAGGTATCACAAGATTAAGTATGAGGAAGTAAAATGCGCTGGTTAGGAGCCGTTGAGTCTATTATTCTAATAGTTTTAACGATTGCTGGTATATTATTATCGGTTCTTAGTACTTTAAATGTTAGTTTTATTGGATCAGATATGGTTCCAAATGCTACATTGGCAATTTTATCCAGTGTCACCTTATTTTTATTTATTCAGCTATCACGTTTACGGAAAGTTGACGATCAAACAAGGCAAATAGAAAAACTAAACGATCAACTAACGAAATTGGATATTGACACTATAGCAAAAAACATGAAAGACGAGTTTTATGGTGGAGTGATCACGGTACACAGTAAACTACCCGAAGACGA
>CAIWUD010000434.1 GCA_903915775.1 uncultured Chloroflexota bacterium
CTTACCGTTCGCTTATTTCTTGAGGTGGTTCAGACGAATGCGCAACCAGTCGCAGATAGCAGGTATCCTCCAGGCCCGCCAGCGCCAGCAAGCGTTGTTGCAGGGTCGTCAGCGGGGTCAGATGGCGGATGACCTGGTTCGGCAACGCGACCACGGTCAGCGTCAGGTTGCGGAATGCCTCCAGCACACGCTCGGCCGTGGGGCGTCGCGTCGTGCGGTTGGGTTGGCCGGCGTACAGCCCGTGCAGCGGCTTCTCCTGAGGGGCCTCAGCCAGATTGCGGCGGATGCCGTACTCCAGCAGGCTCAGCACGCGCACCGCAATGGTCAGCAGCCGCACCAGTCCAGTCACATGCTCATCGCGACTCAAGTAGACCGGGCTGAGCGACAGCGGTGCCCCTTTCAGCCGTCCCATCGGGTGTTCCACCAGGTACTGGTCGCGATAGGCCAGCACCACCTGCGTGGTGTCCAGTTCCGCCACCGGCCGGTTCGTGGCGTAGACCCGCCACCCCAGTCGGGCCACGGCGGCGGTGATGGCCGCTTCCACCCGCGTGCTCGTCACCGCCAGCGTGTAGGTTGTTTCCTCGCGGGCTGGTTGCCCACGATAGGCCCGGATGGTGCGGGGGTGCGCCGTCGCGGTCAGGGCCACGTCCAGCAATCCGCCCACCGCGTGGCGTTCCAGAATCGCCGCGATGGCCGTCTCCGCCTCGTCCGGCGTGGTCGGGCGCACCTTGCCCCGGCGAGCCACGAGCAGGTCGGCCAGGTCGGCTTCGGCGTCCGCCAGCCGCCGCTCCAGCGCCTGCTGCTGCCGGGCCTGCAGCGCGGGCGAGCGCACCACGATGCGGCGCTCCGTCCAGGTGACCGCCTCCCCCTCCACGCTCGCAGTCAGTTCCACGCTGGTCTCCCAGGCTTCGGCGTGGATGACCACCTGACCGTGCTCGTCCACGACCGGCTGCCCGTCGGCATCTGGGCGGCTGATGCGGAGCAGCGATTCGGCAGCCAGCGCCTGGGTGATGAGCGCGTCCACCACCGCAGCAGGCACTTGCAGCTTGCCCAACGGGCAGAGGTAGGCGTCGCCCGCGTGGTGGATGTGCGCCCGCGTGTCCACGGGGCCCAGCTTGCTGTCGCCAACATAGAGCAGCCCGGTGCGGCCCAGGCTCGCCCGCACGCGGTTGATGATCGGCAGGTACAGCGGGTCATCACTGCGCTGTCCCGGCACGACATCCACGGCCACGGGCATGCCCAGCGGGTCGAGCGTGGCCAGCATCACTTTGACCTGCGGCAGATCGGGACGATGGTCTTTGCTATGCCCAAACTGGAACAAGCCGTCCTCCGTGACTTCCCAATAGCCGCTGGCGGTCGTGCTATCCACCCGCACGGTGGACGGAGTCAGGTCATAGACCCGCAGGATGTGCTGGTTGAGTGCGCCTTCACAGGCGGCCCAGGCGGCATCATCGCTGAGGGCATGCAGGACATCAGCCAGGCGATCGTCGGTCAGGTCGGTGGGCCGCAGCGCGGTGGGCAGGACGGCGTTCAGGGTGGTCTGCAACTGGTCGGCCCAGGGGCGCACGCGATTGAGCCGATGGTCGGCGCGCGAGAGCATGTGGGCCAGCCAAACCAGCACCATCCAGCCCAGGCTCAAGCCCTGGTGATTGCCATGGGCCGGGAAGTGGGTGTCCAGGATGGTGGGCAGCCCCAGGCGTTGCATGTGGGCCAGCAGCAGCGGCACGTCATCTACCCGTTCTGTGTGTACGATAGGTTGCTCGCTCATACCGCGAGCCTACCAGATTCTCCAAACCCTGTCCAGATTTAAGCGAACGGTAAGCTGGAGGATTGGCCGCCCCACCAATATAATAGTCGCTGTACTGCTTTATAAGGTTGGTACAGCTGCCCCCCTCCCAACCTCCCCCCGCTGGGGGGAGGATTTCGGCTACTGAACCCTGAACCCTGAATCCTGAACCCTATGCTATAGTAGCATACGCAATGCTCACCCTACCATTTTCAGCAATGGGCTGCCAGATGTTGGCCGTCCTGGATCGTGAGGATGACCGAGCTGCCGAACGGTTGGCCCGCGCACCTGGCTGGTTCGCGGTCTGGGAGCGCCACCTGAGCCGCTTTCGCGCCGATAGCGAACTAGCACGGCTCAATCAGGCCGATGGGCAAGCAGTGCGGGTGAGTCCCACCCTCGCTGCGGCACTCGCCGTCGCCCTCGAGGCGGCCGATCTGAGTGGTGGGCTGGTCACGCCGACACTATTGGCGGCCCTTGAGGCGGCTGGCTACGATCGTTCGTTCAGCGAGCTCGTACCAGAGCAGGCGGCTCAACCCATGCTACCACCCACCAGTGTTGATTGGCGGCAGATCCAGCTCGATCGCGCCACGCGTCTGGTCACGCTGCCCCGTGGGCTCCGCCTCGATCTGGGTGGAACGGCCAAAGGCTGGGCGGCGAACGCTGCGCTGCGTCGACTGAGCCAGGTAGGGCCGGTGCTGATCGATGCTGGTGGCGATATTGCCGTTAGTGGAGCCATGGCCGATGGTGGGCCCTGGTCGATCACCATTGCCAGCCCCTTCAGCGAGACCGAGCAGTTGGGGATGCTCCAACTCGCCTCAGGGGCCGTAGCGACCTCGGGGCGCGACTACCGGCGCTGGCGCCAGGGTGGGCGCGTGCAGCACCACCTGATCGATCCACGTACGGGGCGGCCCGCTGAGACCGATCTGCTCACTGTGACCGTTGTTGCTGCCAGCTGTAGCCTTGCCGAAACCGCAGCCAAAGTTGCCCTCATCCTCGGCAGCCGCGCTGGGCTGGCCTGGATCGAGGCGCGGCCAGGCTTGGCTGGGCTATTGGTTCTCGAGGATGGACGGGTCGTGCGCAGCCGTCGGCTGGTACGCTTCCTCGCGTAGGGTGTGTGGAGGATGCGGCCCTCCACAAAAAAGCTAACTCAACTCAATCCTATGTTGCCAATCTCGCTCACCACCTTTGTCGTCATCACCGCCGGGGTCACAACGGGTATTGCGCTCTGGCTAGTGCGCGCTGCATGGCGCCAACGCCCCGCCGTCGGGGCCGAGAGCCTGAGTTGGCTCACGCTGACGGTAGCGGTCTGGTCCAGCGGTAAGATGCTCATGGTGCTCATGTCCGACCTGGGATGGTGCATTCTGGCCGCGAAGTACATGTTGGTTGGGTTGCTCTCCGCACCTGTCCTGCTTTTGATCTTTGTCCTTATCTTTACTGGGTTTGACCGTCGTATCGGCTGGGGCGGTAGGGGCAAATGGTACTACTGGCTTCTGCTCTGGATCATCCCTTGCATCACTCTCCTGATAGCCTGGGGCTACCCTTGGCTACGGCTACACTGGGCCGAGTACCAGGCCTTGCGCCAGGGTGGTTGCGTGGTAGCGACCTACGGGCCGTGGTTCTTCTTCGTTCACACCGTCTACACAACTGCACTTGTCATCGTTGCCGTTCTCATCCTGAGTTGGTACGCTTTCTCGGTGCGCGGTGTCTACCGACAGACAGCGTTGATTGTCGCGGCTGCACTGTTCGTACCACTGCCAATCTCGCTGAGCTTTCTCGTCTTCCGCTTCCCCGCAGCCATGCCCGTCGACTGGTCCTACATGGGGCTGCTGGTGAGTTGTAGCACGATCTTGATTGCGGTTAAACGGCGCAACTTTCTGGACATGCGCCCGATCGCCGTCGACCAACTCCTAGAGCAGATGACAGATGCTATTCTGGTGATTGATAGGCACCTGCGCATTGTAGACTGCAATCGGGCTGCGCTCGGCGATCTCGGTGTCACACAGGCACCGTTGGGGCTGCTCTTGCCCGATGTACTCGAGCGTTTTCTAGGCCCCGATAGCTCGGTAGGCAACGTTGATCGCTGGTCCACTGATCAGTTGCTCGAGGTACTACGCCGTGGGGGTAGCAGGGATGGCGATCTGGTTGTCACGCAGCCAATGTTACGCCACTACAACTGGCGGCTTTCGCAACTCAAGCATCAGGACAGTGAAGTAGAAGCGGGCTGGATCCTCGTCTGGCGCGATGTGACCCAGGACCGTCTCAAGTTGGCGGCGCTCTATGAGCAGGAGCGGGTATTGACGCGTTTGAGTGCACGTCAACATCAGGAGGCCGAACTGGTGGGAGAGCTGCGTACGATGCTCGAGCAGGTTTCCCGGCTAGGGCATGGCGCACTGGCTGCTCTTGAACAGGGTAGTACAGCTGTTAGCGCAACGGCGATCGTGCAGTTGCTGGCTATGATTGAACAGCCCAACGAAGCTGTGGTATCGCGGGCGTCAGCCGATCCTATTGACGAGGTAACCTTTCTCGATGCGATGGCCACGTTCCTCCAGGGGTATGGACGTGCCGCCAAGATCACCATCACCTTCACCTGTACTCATCCAGAGGCGCCATCCATGCTCTCGCCTTGGATGCTCGTGCAACTGGTACGTATTCTCCAAGAGATACTGGATAGCGTGCGGCAGTGCATAAGCCCTCAGGCGCTCGATGTCTCTTTATCGGTAGAGTCATCCTGGATTATCCTTGCGATACGTACTGAGGGTAGCCCTCACCCCGACGATGACCCTACGCTAGTCGATAAGCTTCGCGTCTGGATCGAGCAGAGTAGCGTACCGCAACGCCTTGCTGCTATCGCCGGGCAATTCGAGTTACTGCCAGGATCCATGATGGCGGTGAGCATCCGCTTTCCGCGAGCAGTGCTTCAGCGCATTGAGCAGCTGCGTGACCAGCGTGTCCTCATTGGATGCACGCCCGCAATGCGACTATCCGCCTTTACCGACATGCTCAGGGCTCGGGGAATGGATGTCGTTGGTAGCGTATCAACGGTAGAGGAGTTGGCAGCACAGGTACAGAGCCTGAAGCCGCAGCTGCTCTTGATCGATGTGAACCTCCTTGAAGCATCACCATCGTTGGTGCTACACCATCTGCGGCAGCGTAGCGCTGAGGCATGTACGATTGTCCTCCTTGCATCTACGGCAGCGCAGGTTGAGCCAGGGAGCGCCATCCGCAATGGAGCTGATGGCTACTTGATTACACCGCTCCCCGACGAGCAGTTCGTCACGGCGCTAGCCAATCTTTTGGCTGGTGATCCGCCACTGGCCGCTGATGTAGCAGGCGAACTGTTGATTGCTCCGCTACCCATCCCGGAGCGTGAGTTCGTGACGAAGAGCCTACACATAGGGCTCACCGACCGCCAGCGTGAGATCTTGACCCTGGTCGTGCGAGGCTTCACGTACCGTGAAATTGCGATGCAGATCTATGTCAGTGAGCGCACCATCCGCCACGATGTCCTTGAAATTCGTAGGCGAATGGGCGTGACTCGGCGCAGCGAGATGGTGGAATACGCAATCCAGCATGATCTGGTTCAGGCGAACCGCAGCGGTATGCCAAATACGGGGTGAGCGGTCGTTCCCTGAGGGAAAATAGTAGGTTTCTGCCGTTTTTCTGCCGCTTAACCCCAGTAGCCGGCAGACTGGCTGTGCTACACAATCTCCCACAAACATGGGCGGAATATTCTGCGAGCGTTGAGCCCACTCAGAGCGTTCCATCACGCCGAAGGGTGCCGCTTTTTTGCCGCACCGCCTGTTGAATCGTGGGCTGATTCTGTCTACTCTCCACAAAAGACCCCAACTCCACCCTGGTACCGCCAGCAGGTCATGCTTCCGGGAGGTGTGGAGGGCGTAGCCCTCCACAAAAGACCCCAACCCCACCCTGGTACCGCCAGCAGGTCACGCTTCCGGGAGGTGTGGAGGGCGTAGCCCTCCACAAAAGACCCCAACCCCACCTTGGTACCGCCAGATTGTACTATCGGCGCATCAGATCACCTGCTAGGAAGAACGATGATGACCAGGTTCCCCTTCAAACGCTCTCACTTGTCGGGCTTCTTGAAGAACAGCCTCTTGCTCTTGCTCTTCTTAGCACTGCCCATTGTTGGTCTTCTACCCCAGAATACGCCGCCCACTATGGCCATCGCGCTGACGTGTGTGAACAGAACGTTGGGGCTTGGCAGCGGCCTAGTATATGGCGTCTACGTCAGTGGCAGCACGATCTACGCTGGATTCTATGGTGGGCTAGGAATCTCGACTGATAGTGGAGCCAGTTTTACCAACAAAAACACGGCCGATGGCCTTGGCGGCACTGGAATAAGAGATGTCTTCGTCAGTGGCAGCACGATCTATGCCGCAACCGATGGTGGACTAAGCATCTCGACTAATGGCGGAACCAGTTTTACCAACAAAACCACCGCCAATGGTCTAGGAAACAACGTAGTAAGTGATATCTACGCTAGTGGTAGCACTATTTATGTCGCGACTAGTGGTGGGCTAAGCATTTCGACTAATGGCGGAACCAGTTTTACCAACAAAACCACTGCCAATGGTCTAGAAAACAACGTAGTAAATAGCGTCTACGTTGATAGTGGCACGATCTATGCCGCAACCGGCGGTGGTTTAAGCATTTCAACTGATGCTGGAAATAGCTTCATTAACAAAAATAGTACCAATGGCTTAGGCAGTAATGTGGTATATAACGTTTATGCCAAAGGAAGTAGTATCTATGCCGCAACGAGTGGTGGGCTAAGCATCTCAACTGATGGTGGAACTAGTTTTACTAACAAGACTACTGTCAATGGCTTAGGCAATAACGCGGTGAATGGAGTCTACGTTGATAGTAATACGATCTATGCCGCAACTGGTACCTCAACCAATGGCGGGGGGATCAGCGTCTCAACCGATAGTGGAGCCACCTTCATCAATAATACCACCGCTAATGGCCTGGGGGACAATTGGGTGTTTGATATCTTTGTGAGTGGTAGCACCATTTACGCTGCGACATATTATGGATTGGCTATTTGCGGACCTGCACCGACCCCCACGGCAACAAACACGTCTACAGCAACTAGTACACCCATTACACCCACTGCAACGAACACACCCACTGCAACGAACACACCCACCGCAACGAACACACCCACCGCAACGAACACACCCACTGCAACGAACACACCTACTGAAACACCTACGGCAAGCAATACACCTACAATAACAAATACGCCTACACCTACACTTACCCCCATTAATGTATCTATACTGGGATGCACAAACAAAACAACTGTAAATGGTTTAGGTAGTAACAGTACCAATGATGTTTACATCAATGGTAGTACGATCTATGTCGCAACCGATAGTGGCTTTGGCATCTCAACCAATGGTGGAACCAACTTCAGTAAGAAGACCACTACGGATGGTCTTGCCAACAATACGACACGTGGTATCTATATTGATGGGAGCACGATCTATGTCGCAACCAGTGGTGGGTTGAGCATTTCGACTAATGGAGGAACTAGCTTTAGCAAGAAAACTACCGCGAACGGCCTGGGCAACAATACAGTCAATGGGGTCTACGCGAATGGCAACATGATCTATGTCGCAACCAATGGTGGGTTGAGCATTTCGACCGATGGGGGAACTAGTTTTACTAACAAGGTCATGGCGAACGGGCTGGGGAGCAGTACGGTCAATAGTGTCTACGTTGATGGTGGTACGATCTATGCCGGTACCAATGGCGGGTTGGGGATCTCCACCGATGGCGGGAACAGTTTTACCAACAAAACGACCGCCAATGGTCTAGGAAACAACACGGTTCGTGGCATGTATGTGCTTGGGAGCATGATCCATGTCGCAACCAGTGGTGGGCTAAGTATCTCAACTAATGGTGGGACGAGCTTTACCAACAGCAACATAACGAGCGGATTAGGCGCCAACCTGCTCTATGATGTCGATATTGATGGGAGCACGATCTATGCCGCAACCAATGGTGGGCTGAGTATCTCAATCGATGGCGCTACCAGTTTTATCAACAAAACTACTACCGATGGCCTAGGGAATAACACGGTTCGTGGCATCTATGCTGATGGCGATACCATCTATGCAGCTACTCCGGGTGGGTTATCTATCTGTGCCCCCGGAATAGTAGCGCCGACGGCAACACCCACAAGGACGGCAACGCCCACGGCGACCAGTACGCCCACGGCGACCAGTACGCCCACGGTGACTAACACGCCCACGGTGACTAACACGCCCACGGCGACCAGCACGCCCACGGCGACCAGCACGCCCACGGCGACCAGCACGCCCACG
This sequence comes from uncultured Chloroflexota bacterium, assembly GCA_903915775.1. Taxonomy (GTDB): domain Bacteria; phylum Chloroflexota; class Chloroflexia; order Chloroflexales; family Chloroflexaceae; genus Viridilinea. Next base: position 8,140 of record CAIWUD010000434.1, read on the forward strand.
GCGACCAGCACGCCCACGGCGACCAGTACGCCTACACCTACACTTACTCCACCCACCGTGGCAGCCACACCCACCGTGGCAGCCACACCCACCGTGGCAGCCACACCCACCGTGGCAGCCACACCCACCGTGGCAGCCACACCCACCGTGGCAGCCAC
>CAIWUD010000435.1 GCA_903915775.1 uncultured Chloroflexota bacterium
ACCGCATCGTTGCAGAGCGCTCCGCCAGCCAGAATGAGGGCCAGGGTACGCCGATCGTTGGCCCTTGAATGGAGATCGGTCATCGCGATGCGTTGACCCACGAGATCGACAAGCGTGACGGTCATACGGTTCTCGGTGAGGGTACCCGTCTTATCCGAACAGATCACCGTCACCGAACCAAGCGTCTCCACCGCGGCGAGTTTACGGATCAGGGCACGCCGCGCCAGCATGCGCTGCGCACCCAGCGCCAGGGCGATCGTCACCACTGCCGGTAGACCTTCCGGCACTGCTGCTACCGCCATGCTTACCGCGGTGAGGAACATGCGCTGGAGCGCTTCACCGCGCAGGAGCCCGGCTACAAAGATGACGCTGACAATTACGAGGGCGATCAGTGCGAGGGTACGTCCGAGTTGGTCGAGCCGCCGCTGAAGTGGTGTTGGCTCACGAGTGAGCGTCTGCAGCATCGCAGCGATAGAGCCCAACTCGGTACGCATGCCGGTTGCGGTCACCACCATCTGCCCACGGCCATAGGCCATCACCGTGCCCATGTAGGCCATGTTGCGCCGATCACCGAGGGAGAGCTCTGTTGCCGCCAGGGCGTGGGCCACTTTATCTACCGGCTCCGACTCACCGGTGAGGGCGGCTTCCTGGATGCGTACATGGACCGACTCGATGATGCGTCCGTCCGCCGGTACGAGGTTGCCTGCCTCCAACAGCACGATGTCGCCCGGCACGAGATCACGTGCAGCCAGTTCAGCTACCTGTCCGTCACGGCGCACCTTCACCGTCGGTACAGCGAGCTTTTTGAGCGCCGCCATCGTCTGTTCGGCGCGGTACTCCTGGGTAAAGCCAAGGATCGCGTTAAGGAGCACAATAGCTAGGATGACGGTGGTGTCGGTGAGATCACCCAGGATAGCCGAGATCGCTGCGGCAATGATGAGGATGAGCACCATCGTTGCGCTCAACTGCTCCCACACGATCCGCCAGATGCTCTTTGCCCCTCGTTCAAGCAACTCGTTCGGTCCATACTGGATCAGTCGGCGTTCCGCTTCCACCCCACTGAGCCCGTTGGCTGCGTGGGTACTCTGTTGATCGATGACGACCGCTGATTCGAGTGCATGCCACTGCTGCATGACCAATCTCCTTGGGCATGGGTCAATTTCGGCTGTGCCAGCGAGACTGCCTGGCGGTGCCAGGGGCTGGGTTGGGTTGTTTTGTGGAGGGCTGTGCCCTCCGCGCCTCCCCCCATGCTGTTTCGGCTGCGCCGCAGAGCTGTCTGGCGATAGCCTACAGCTCCCAAAACGATACACGGGCCAGAGGATTCTCCACTGCCAGAGCACCCGAGAACTGCTCCGCAGGGGTAAAAGCGACCATCTGCCAGCGCTGTGCGGCGATCGGATCGCCATGAATCCGTAGGAGACGCGCTGGTTCGCCTGGTGTTAGCGAGACATCAAAGCGGTCGAGTGGAAATGCCACCCCCTCGCCGATTGCCTTGATAAACGCCTCTTTGCGCGTCCAGGCTGCGTAGAAGCCCTCTCTCCTCAACGTGGCTGGGAGGGCGTCCAGGGCTGCTTGTTCGGATGCGGAAAAGACCGTCGCGGCTAGCTGGCGCAGATCCTGAATGTCGCGGTGAAACTCGATATCAACCCCGGTCTGGGCGTGGAGCGTGAAGGCGTAGAGTGCCATGCCGGCTGAATGCGAGAGGTTGAACTCGAGGGGGGCATCAGGTCGTTGGACGGCGAGGGCGGGTTTCCCACGCGTACCATACGTTAACAGAACGTTTCGTGGATCTTGCTGTAGGTAGCTTCCCAACAAGGTTCGCAGGAGCGCACGTGCGGTAATGAAATGGTGTCGATCACGGATGAAGAGGAAGCGTTCGGCCCGCGCCTGCTCTTCCGCCGTCAGCAGTTGACGGTGGCGGACGAGCGTCTGCGCATCCGGTTCGAGTGAGGCACGCCAGACATGGACCTCGTGCGGGTTCAGGGTGGGAACATGCTCTGCTTTGCGCCAGGTGATCAGATCACGCATTTGTCCACTCCAACTCAATTCTACGGAGATAGCCGGCCACTCCTCGCTGCTGATCCCACTGGTTGGGATAACCAAGGGAGACCTCCTCAAAACGGACGCCGTGGCGTACCAGGCTATTCCGAATGTGGAGATGACCATAGATAGCGACTTTGATCGGGAAGCGTTCAAGCCATGGTTCGGTACGGCGTGTACCACACCAGATGGAGAAGCGGGGGATACGGGGCAGTACCGCGAGATCACGGGAGAGTGGGAAGTGGCTCATGATGATGAATGGTCGGCCATCTGCAGCCTGTTGCAGGCGCTCTTCGGTCAAGCGGCAACGAGCCTCGCACCATGCCGCTCGTGAGCGGTAGGGATCAGCGTGTAGGAGCAACTCATCGGCACAGACGAGATCGGTCTCGGCAGCCCAGGCCAGGGCCTGATCCTCCGGCACATGGTCAGGACGGAACGAGTAGTCGTAGAGCACAAAGATCGGTGCCAGGATCGCTTCGAAGCCAGCTTCCGACCAGATTGGGTAGGGATCTTCAGGGGTCACTACCCCGTAGCGTCGACAGATCTCGACCAGATGCTGGTACTTCGCCTCGCCACGCCGGTCGTCACCCAGTTTGGGGAGTGTCCAGAGATCGTGGTTGCCGGGTGTCCAGAGGATCTGGGCAAAGCGGCGACTGAGCAGG
>CAIWUD010000436.1 GCA_903915775.1 uncultured Chloroflexota bacterium
CACCAAAGCGTGCCACGCGCTCGATGCAGGCATCGTAGGTGGCGTGGGCCGTGATGGGCAATCCGTTGCGGTGCGTCTCGTCGATAACGGCCTCAAGCTCGGCATCGGTAAACTCGAGCCGATCGTGGCAGGCCATGATCTTAATCAGATCGGCCCCACCACGCACCTGGTCACGCACCGCACGGCGCATCTCATCGGCCCCACTCGCCTCACGGCATGCCCAGTAGGTATGGCCGCCAGTCTGAACGATCGCCTCACCGCAGGCCAAAATTCGGGGCCCAGGGAAGATACCCTGCTCGACCGCCTGTTTGGCGAAGAGGTTGGTCTTATGGAGCCCAAGATCACGCACCGTCGTCACACCAGCGCGCAGGCTGATCAACATGTTCCCGGCGCACTTGTAGGCTGAGATCTCCGGTGGATCGTTGAGCGACTGGTTGGCGAGATCGTGGACGCCATCCCATGCCAGGTGGGCGTGGCTATTAAAGAGCCCAGGGATGATCGTGCCCCCCGTGGCAACGGCGCTAGCGGCACGCTCACCGAGCTCGCTGGCATGGCCGACCGCTTTGATGCGGTCACCCTCGATCTCGACAAAACCCTGCTCAATCAGCTCGTTCTCGTTACATGGAAGTACGCGCCCCGTGAGGATGGTATGGCCTGTCGGAACTTCGTACATCGGTCCGATCAACTTCTGAAAGCGCCAAGCCGGCTGCTCAGGCATCGTAGGCTCCTTCGTATTTTATGCTGGGAGGTGCGCAAGGCGCACCAAACTCTGGTGAACAGGGATTGCTTGGGAGGGCTTGGCCCTCCCAGATCCACCGATGGTTAGCGGTGGAGGCCAAGTTCGCGCAGGGCAGAGGCTGCGCCATCCAGGCTACTCAGATTCATGCCAGCGTAGTTGGGTGAGAAGACGACCCCATGGCCGCCGGCCTCATAGGTTGCCATCACACTCTGGTAGACAATCTCCGGTGTACAGTGTGCCTGATCGGCGCGGGTACGCGGCGCGTCGACGCCAATGCCCATGTAGACGGCGACTCTGTTGCCAACGGCACGCAGGGTATCGCGGCACTGACCGCCCACATAGCTTTCCGGAGCCATACCACGCTGGACGAGCTCGTCCCAGGGCGCCTCATTCAGGCCGAGAATCTTGTACATCACCGGGGTAAATTCGGCGGGTGTGAAGTCGCGCAGGATGCTCTTGTGAAAGTCGGTCAACTCTTTCACATAGACCCCACCAGCCTGGTGTTGGTAGGTGATCGGCTTGACCCAATCGCTATACATGGTCTGCTCGTCCCAGGGCCACTGGGCCTTACGGAAGAGGTTGAAGTGGTTGCGGTTCCAGACATTGAGGCCGAAACTCAGCTTCGGGTTGCACCACTTCACCATCCCGTAGAGCTCGCGATCGAGATCCTTGCTTCGCTCAAGCCAGAAGCGCTCCCAGATCAACACTTCAGGGTTGCGCAGCAGCACGCGCAAGAACTCGATCAGCGACCCATCGACAAAGGGAGTACCTGCACGGGCGCGCTGGAAGTAGAGGTGAAGCTCACGGAACGCGGCCCGGGTACGCTCCACATCGATACCGCGCTCGATCGCTTCACGGCGGCAGTGTTCGCAGAAGCAGCCTGGCGCTTGCCCCTGAATCATGCGGTCGAGCGGACTGTTGCGCTCGTTACACCACATGATCCCATCGATATCATAGTTTCGGCACTGATCCTCAACCAGGGCGTGCCACCAGCGCCTGTAGGCCGGGTTCGAGGTGCAGGGCTCACCGGCCACGCGACCGTAGACATCCACCTCAAGGTATTGAGGCATATTGGCGATCTGCACGGCAGTCGCCGACCCGTGACCGGCATACTTGAAGAGTGGCTCCATCATCTCGGGGATGATCTGCATCCCCCGTGCGCGTGCGGCCGGGATGACTAGTTCGAGAATATCACGACCAGCCAACTCCTCATCGGTCGAGCGGAAATCCTTGATGGGCGTATTGGCGTAGTAGTCGGCGTGGGTATTCCAGTAGGCGCCGCCCTTCATGGTGTAGGGGGCCTGCACGCCATGGTCGGGCCAACCCTCCAGTTCGTGCGAGATACGTCGCCCAACTTTGAGCCCGAGCCACGAGATGGTGCCGATCAGCAGCACATTGACGCCAACACGCTGTTGCAGCGTATCCAACACCTGATCTACACCCTCATCAATAAAGCTGATGGGGCTGATCTGGATGCCTACGAACTTCTTGCCAGGATCTGGTCTATTCATGGATGTTTCCACCTCTACACGCTCTCCCAACAGCCACGCTCATGGGAACGTCGCACCGCATCGAGGATCTGCTGGCAGCGTAGGCCATCGGCAAACGTTGCTCCACGCTGGAGCGGGCGCCCCTCCTGGATCGCTGCCACCAACTCGCGAGCGAGGTGGATGAATGAGCGTGACCAGACGTTCGCTGCTACGCCGGGCAACCCCTCAAGGGGATCGGCTACGCTCAACTCCTCCGCCTGAGTGGCGGTTGCTTGGCGCCCCCAGAGCCGATCGGCATGGTCGATCACTAGGCTTCCCGCATCGCCATGCACCTCGAGCTGATTGGAACCGCCATGGTGCGCAACGTAGCTCACAAAGACGTGGGCCTGGGCGCCACTGGCGAAGCGGGCGATCAGGCTAAATTGGTCGTCACTATCAACGGGACGCAGGGCACCTCCATTGGCGGGATCGGGGCGCTCACGCACGTAGGTGGCGAGTTGGCCACTCACCGCGACGATCTCGCCGAGCCACCAACGGAGCAGATCGACATGGTGCGAGCCGCTTGCACCCAGCGCACCGCCGCCGAGGGAGCGGTCGGACCACCAGGTCCA
>CAIWUD010000437.1 GCA_903915775.1 uncultured Chloroflexota bacterium
GGGAGATGGAGCTGCGCCTAGCCGAGAAGCAGCGGGCCGAGTTTCGGCTCCTCTCACCCGACGAGGCGGAAGCTAGGGCCTCCTACGCCCAGGCCTATCCGCAGCGGGTGAGTGATCGCGTAGCGCTGTTAGAGAGGCTGGCGTCATCACCGGGGCTGTTCGATGATGCTGCTGCCGATAGTGACGATGGTGATGGTGAGGATGCTGCCGACCCAGAGGCGGAAGACGAGGATGAGGGGGATGACGCATGACACTCACACCGCCCCTGAGCAGTGATGACCTTGGCGGATCGGCACTCGGTGGGCCAGTCTCGGCGTTCCTCGAAGGGGAGCTGCGCAACGCGATCCAGCGCAACCGCATCGTCATCTGGCTCGACATGGATAACCACTACTCCTCCTTTGTCGACCGCCTCATCGCCGCCCGTGCTGCCGGTGCGCTTCCCTACCCGGTCTACGCCTTTCGTGGCAGCTACCTCGAACTCATGCGCGCACTCCAGGGCGTCGCCAGTGGTGTCGAAAAGGTACCTCTGCTCATCCACCTGCCCGGCTTCAACGAAGAGACGGTCAGGCAGACCCCACTCCTCGAACTCTACTACGCCGGCACGCGCTACCGCAGAGCCTTGGCGACCCTGATCACCGAAGCCGCCGCCGGGCGCATCATGCCCAGCCAGATCGATAGCTTCCTGAGACGCCCAGATCTCACCCTCAGCGCTGCCGACCGCTGGCTGCACGAACTGCTCAGCAGTGACGATGACGGCTTCACCGCCCAGCTTCGCTACCTCTCACCCACTGCCTTCATCGACGATCTGCTCAGCAGTGGCGAGATCGCCCGCACCCTCGCCACCCCGAGCGAGGCGACGGCTAGCACCATCAGCGCCGTGTGGGATCGCCTCACCGCATGGATCGGACTCGGTGCAACGTGGCGAGCAGAGGCACTCCCCCACTCCTCGTCTGTGACCGCCGACGACATCGTTTTTACCGCCGCCAGTTGGGCCCTCTGCGTAGAATATGTCCATGATCTCAAGCGACCGCCCGTAGCTGCCGAACTGAGTGGAGCCCGCGGACTACCCAACGGCGTGGTGGACAACTGTCGCCAGATCGCCGAACAGCTCCGCACGCGCCATGCCGCCTTCTACCGTCGTACCGCCCAGGCCACCGAAGGGCTGCTCGCCGACGAGGTCGAAGCCGCCAATGCCGAGGATCTCGGTAAGATCGACACCTTCCCCTTCGAAGAAGACAAGGTACTCAAGGCTGCCCTAGCCGCCCTACAGGCTGGTAACTGGCGTGCCGCTGCCGCCTGGAGCAACCAGCGGCTCAGCAGCGGCAACGCTAGCCCCTCGTTCTGGTTGAGCCAAGACCCAGCGCGCAAAACGGCCTGGCAGCTGATCCACGCCGCCGTCCGTCTCGAAGAGGCCCTTGAAGCCGCCGCCATCCGTCTCACCACGATGCCCAGCCTCGAAGCTGCCGCCGACCACTACACCACCCATGGCGCGCCGGTAGATCAGGCGCACCGTCACCTAGAGCAGCAGCGAGAAGCCTCCCTCTATCCACAGCTACCTGAATTTGAAGGACTGCGCAGCTGTCTCGACCAGAGCCGACGGCGCTGGCGCTCCTGGGCTGACAACTGGGCGCGTGACTTCAACACCCTCTGCCGCCGCCACGGCTTCCTACCGCCCCTTGCCTACCAGCAGCGCACCCTCTTCGA
>CAIWUD010000438.1 GCA_903915775.1 uncultured Chloroflexota bacterium
ACTACCCCGTAGCGTCGACAGATCTCGACCAGATGCTGGTACTTCGCCTCGCCACGCCGGTCGTCACCCAGTTTGGGGAGTGTCCAGAGATCGTGGTTGCCGGGTGTCCAGAGGATCTGGGCAAAGCGGCGACTGAGCAGGCGGAGGGCAAACTCGAGCTGCTCAGCCGTCTCGCCCACATCACCAGCCAACAGGAGCCAGTCCTGAGGGAAGGCTGGCAACTCCATGAGGGCGGCACGGTTTGCGGCGTGGCCCAGGTGTAAGTCGCTGATTGCGTATAAACTTCGCTTCAGAAGAGCCTCGTCATGTACCAAGTTGCTTACCGTTAGCTTGTGTACCCTCGTGCAACGTAAAGCCTCCCTCCATGACCCTGCGTGGCCATAGAGAGAGGCTGCTGCTGTGGCGACCCGGGAGGGATTCGAACCCCCGACACCTAGTTCCGAAGACTAGTGCTCTCATCCACTGAGCTACCGGGCCCAGGCAGGAGTAGTCTAGCATAGTGTGGTGTGCTTTGCAACAGCGGTTTCACTCGTTGCTCGCACAACCTTCCGTCGGTGTACAGAACCTCTTCTGCTCATTCCCCACCGCCACAACCACCGCCACAACCACCGCCGTCAGCAGATGAGTCGCCGAAGCCATCGGTGGTTCCATCAACGCTCCGATCCGAGAAGTCTCCTCCACAGTGGACGACACTACTCGATGAACCGTGCTGATCGCTCCTCCTTACGATACGGCTACAGTCGGGTACGTAGTGGAAGCCATCGGGGATGCGGAGCATGGCGTCGATGGCAAAGAGGAGCGGGAGGCGCTGGGGTTGGCGGGGATCAAGCTCCTCTTCGGCGCAGGCGTACCACCAACAGCGGCGCAGTCCCTCATTGCTCTTGTGGTTGGAGCTCAGTACCACGGCGGGGGTGTGGTGCATGAAGTGACCAAAAGCAGCTTTACAGAAGCCGTCATAGGCCTTGGTATTCAGGATGAAGTCATGCCAGATGAGGTCAACGGCTTGTGATGGCATCGAGACATACTTACACCCACTCTTCAGGTAGGCCAGGAAGTAGTGCTTCAGAGCCTCTGAGGCCAGAGCACACTCCCCGGGCGTCAGATGAGGATAGGTCCGGGTCAAGCTCTGCCACAGACCTGGAGGGAATTGATACGATCGGATAAAATCGATGCGTCTGGTATGCATCCACACGACCCAGAGGATTGGGAAGAGGACTGCAAGTCCGATCGTAGCGATGACACCAATATCGATACCAAACAGATCTACCCCTAAGTACATAGAACCTCCTGATAGGAATGGTGTAGGGATGGTTCGGCTTCGGCGATGCCAACATTAGCCAAGCCGGTTTGAACCACGCCTGAGGGTTTCTGGTAACCCTCCGTCGATTACAACACGTTCAGGCCGGAGCCTGGAGAGCCAGTAGGAGCAGGACGAAGAGGATCAGTATGGCTAGTGGGAGGCAGCCAGTAGCGCTATCCCTCGCATCAGCGCTGACGGTCTGGACGTAGATGATCTGAGGCTCACGGTGACAATCCTGGCTGCGCAGCGCTGCGGTTACGAGGAGAACCGTGACCAGGGCAGTTGCCATAATGATGGGGAGCCAGTCGATAAGGTTGTCCATTGCTCCTCCTCTGGTGAAATGGGGTGTTGCCTGGTTTGAGTAGACCATGGACTGCTGCTGAAGGGGCAACCGCTCGTGTGGGAATGGTACGAAGTGGGTGTGCGGAATCTTCAGCGTGCCATGCTGAACCTTCCTGAGCGGAGATCTGCTAGGCTAGAGTGAGGGTAATCAGTGTTGAGCGGGAGCAGAGTATGACCAATCGCAGTGAGTCCTTCGGACGGCTGCTCAAAGCAGGTATTGGGAGCATCGCCAGCTGCGAAGGGAAGACCGCCCCAGTAATTGAGGAGGAGTTGGGTAGGGCTATTGGCGTTGCTGCACACACTATTCAGCGCTACAAGGCTGGTCACCTTCCCCCCGAAGCACGTACCGTCGAGATTTTGGCTGAGGCATGTGTCAGGCGCGGGTTGATGAGCCGTGAGTGGTTGCAGAAGCTCCTCGTTGCAAGCTACTATCCGGCCATTGATACGCTGCTCGACAAACTCCGGCCACTCGGTTCACTCCGTCCACGCCTCCCCCGTGTCTACGAGAATCTGCCCGCTCCCACCTATGGCCAATTTGTCATGCGCCAGCAAGCCTTTGCCGAGGTGGTAGAGGGTTTGCAGCAGCGCACCGCCGTTGTGGTCATCATCGGCATGGGCGGGAATGGAAAGACGAGCCTGGCACGTGAAATCGCCACCTATACCCTGCGGGGGGCTGAGCCTACGCTACGCTTCGACGCCGTGATCTGGGTGAGCGATAAGGATCGTCCCGGAACGACGAACCTGAGTGTGGTTCTGGATGAAATGGCACGTACCCTTGACTACCCAGGTTTTACTCAGTTTGCGTTTGATGAGAAGCGGCGCGAGGTCGAACAGTTACTGCGTCGACAACGGGTTCTCGTGATCATCGACAACTTTGAGACGATTACGGATCATGCACTTCTGGACTGGCTACTCAAGGTGCCCGAGCCGAGCAAGGTGCTGATCACTGCCCGTGAATATCGACGTGAGTTTCGTCGTGGCGGTTGGCTGGTAGAGTTGCGGGGGATGACCGAGAGCGAGGCATTTGCGTTCATTCAGGAACGGCTGAAGGTCTTGCGCTTCACCGCACTGATCGGTGACCCACGCGTATTTGATCCACTAGTCGCGGTGACGGGTGGTAACCCCAAGGCGATCGAAATGGCCCTGGGCTTAGTGAAACACCAACGCCAGCCACTCCAGCAGGTTCTCGACGATCTTGGTGCCGCCCGGGGAGAGCTCTTTGCTGATCTCTTTACCCATGCATGGTCGCTCCTTGATACTACGGCGCAACGCATCTTACTGGCGATGCCGCTCTTTGCATCGAGCAGCGGTGAGGCTGCGATGTCGGCGCTCACTCAGGTGCGAGGGTTTGCCTTTTCGGCTGCAGTTGAACGGTTGACCGATCTTGCCCTGCTCGACGTGCGCCACCCGATGGATCTCCAGGCCGAAGCTCGCTACGTGCTGCACCCGCTGGTACGAGCATTCGTGACAACTAAGCTCCACGCCACACCCCACCTCGAGTCGGAATTGCGTGAGAAGTGGGTGGAGTGGTACACCCACCTGGTTGAGCAGGTGGGATACTGTTGGAATGACCAGGGTCGCCTCAAGCTCTTAGATCCTGAGCATGAAACGATCCAGACGGTGATTGAGTGGAGCATCGGGCAGAAACGCTGGTCGGAGGCGCTGAAGATCGTGAAGGGGATCGGCTACTACTACTACATTCGCGGGATGTGGGAGCAGAATCCGCCGATGTATCTAGGAGGGTTCGAGACTACTTATACGCAGGCTGATGCAGTTGAAGAGACAGAGGCGCTTGCGTACCACATCCAGATGTTGTGCAAACAGGGGAAACCCGATCTCGCGGAGCGCTATGTTCCTCGCTTGCAGGAGTTAGTTCGCACGGTCGAACTTCCAGAAGTTGCCTTCTTTGAGCTCCAACATGCTATCGCTCTCTTTGCTATTGCCCAACAGGATCTCGATCAGGCCGAGGCGGTCTGGCAACAGACACTCGAACTGGCCCAGAAACTTGATGTCCGAGCGTACATTGCGAATCGCCGCTGGCTTGCGACATGTCTCCACCGGAAGGGACTGGATCAGGAGGCTGAGCAGTTGCTGAGCGAGGCGCTCCATGATGCTGTTGAGCACCACTATGTGCACGGGATAGTATCAATCCAGACGAAGCTTGCGCACATCTACCTCGACCGGAACGATACCGATCGCGCCAGTGCGGTGTTGCATGATGGCCACCACTTCGCTCTGCATGCCCAAGAACATCGCCACGTGGCAGCATTTCAGCAGTGTACTGCTCGACTGCATGCCATGCGCGGCGACCTTACCGCGGCTCGAGAGGCTCTTGGCGAAGCTGTCGATCTCTTCGAACGCCTGGGCATGCGCCGCGATCTCGAGGCGGCAAGGGCTGAGCTTACTAAGCTGGAGAGTGGTAGTGCCTCTTCACCGCTCGGGTAAGCCAACAACACGGTATCTATGCCACGGCTA
>CAIWUD010000439.1 GCA_903915775.1 uncultured Chloroflexota bacterium
TCGCCCAAACGTGCGATCTGGATGAAAACACCCTACTGGATTTAGATGCTGATGGCAATGTATGCGCTATCACTTTTGAGCACGCCAGCCAGCGCACTGATCTCAGCCGCCTGCAAGTTGTAGGTATCGCAGCACAGACCGGCGCGGTCTTGTCGGTACCGCGCCGGTAGATCCGCATCCTAATTGCCATCGCGTGGGCGCTCACCTGACAGCTCCAGCGGATGGGGAGGCAGCAGATCGGGTTGAGCCGCCTGGCGATAAGCCTAGCGTGGTCGGTAGGGGTGGGCGAGCGTCGGATATGATCATGCAGTACCTCCACTAGAGGTGCTACCAACGTTGAGTGGACCAGATGATATCACCAACTGCACCAACCGTAAGCAAGCTTCAGACCCTCTTCCGACTGCTTCTCGGGGTTATCCTGATCATCGCTGGGCTTGCCCACCTTACATGGGCACGGGAGGAGTTTCTCGCCCAGGTACCTGCCTGGCTTCCACTAGATGGTGATCTCGTGGTGCTACTTTCGGGGCTCGTCGAACTACTGCTCGGCGCGGCCCTTATCGGATTACCACGCTACCGGATCGCGCTCGGCTGGACCGTCGCAGCATTTTTCGTAGCGATCTTTCCCGGCAACATCGCACAGTACCAGACTGGTAGCGACGCCTTTGGCCTGAACTCTGACGCTGCCCGAGCGATTCGGCTACTCTTCCAGCCGCTCCTCGTCGCCTGGGCACTCTGGGCGACGGGTGCGTGGCAGGCATGGCGCGATCGGCAACGGGGGTGACCTCACGGTAACTGTCCAGATAGTTACAGGCGTTGGGCGAACACGCAGCATACCTGGCGGCTTGCGGTCGACGCCCCGTGTGAAGCTGTGGGTCATTTGCACTAACCGATCCGCGACAACATTTGAACAGTACCCCCGCGTACCACTCCGCGGCACCTCTGAATACGTACACGGACAATGAAAAAGCTCAACGTTCACCTACAGGGAGCGCACCGGGAGCTGGAGTTCGAGTATGACCGGGGTGACGACGGGACCGCCATTGGGGTGGGCTGGGCCTGAGCGGTGCAACTCGCGGAGCGGCCCTGCTGGGCATAGGCCGTGGGTGCCGATCCATCTGAGCAGCGCCAGCACCGCTGCGGTCACCTCCTCGTACGTACCCTCAAAGACGACTGAGGCGGCCTGCGGCACGCCGGGGAGCTCGTGGAAGGTCAGTCCATTCAGCGCCGATGACTCCGACAGCAATCCCGGATCTACGACTACGGCCGCTTCGGTGTCGAGATCTACTTCTACATACTCCTCGGTGTGGTAGAGCATCAACTCGGGGCCGCTCGGGACGATCCCACGCTGTTCAAGTGCACGGTAGAGGCGTCCATAGAGGGTGGCACAGAACGGGGCCATCTCGGCGACATGGGGGGCGTTGGCGCGCACGCCGGCAATGACGAGCGGTTCAAGTGGACGCATCACGATTTCGTATGGTGACGGGGTATCGTCGAGTTGCTGCAGGCGGGCGGCTATCGACCGCAGCTGAAAGGTGCGTCTGGCCAGATCCTGTTCGAGCTCAGCTTGCCGGAGTGCGAGCATCCCCCGCATGCGCTCATTGGAAAGACCGCCGTCGGCCTGCAGTAAGGCACGAATCTGTTCAAGGGTGATACCGAGGTTGTTAAGGGCAA
>CAIWUD010000440.1 GCA_903915775.1 uncultured Chloroflexota bacterium
CATTGGCGTGAGCATGGCGTTGGTCCGCTCCAGGCCACGATGATCTACTCCCTGCCCGAGATGGACGGGGCTATTGCTCCGGTCGTGCTGGGTGGCATGCGTGGGAGTGAGGTCGGCACGGTTCCCGACCGCCTGAGCCGCCTGGCTCAACAGGCCCGCGGGTATGTCAAACTACGCAAGACGACGAACCAGGCGAAGAAGATCGCGATTGTTGTCTACAACTACCCACCTGGTCAGGGGAATACCGCGACGGCGGCCCTTCTCGACGTCCCAGCCAGTCTGATTGCCCTCCTCGATCGGCTACGCGCCGCTGGCTACCAGGTCGGTGACTACCCCCGCGATCCGGCCACCATGGCACGCTGCCTCGATGGCTCGATCCGTGCCGATCTGGCCGAACTCCCCCCTGACCACCCGCCGCTCAATCTGCCAACTGCCGATCGCGCTGCCTTTACCCGTTGGGTGCGCCCCAATGACCAGGAGCGAATCAGTGCACGTTGGGGTGCCTTCCCCGGCGATATTGCCCCAGCTGGGCGGGATCGGGTACGCTTAGGTGGCATGCATCTGGGCAATGTCTACATTGGCGTCCAGCCGATGATCGGCATGCCTGGCGATCCCATGCGCCTCCTCTTCGATCGCGAGAATACGCCGCACCACCAGTACGCCCTCTTCTACAAATACCTGAGTGAAGCGTTTGCCGCTGATGCGGTCATCCACATGGGGATGCACGGTACCGCCGAGTGGATGCCCGGGGTGCAGCTCGGCATGACCGACCGCTGCTGGTCCGATGTCCTGATGGGTGCCCTGCCCCAGTTCTACGTCTACCCGATCAATAACCCTGCCGAGGCGAACATCGCTAAACGCCGCGGCTACGCCACAATTGTTGGTCACGCGATCCCACCCTACGGCCGCGCCGGTCTCTACAAGGAGCTCCAAGCGCTAAAGGATCTCCTGGAAGAGTACCGCTCGGGTGTACGGGCCGCAGAGAACGCACCGCAGGCGCAGGGTGGCATGCACCCCGCCGAGGCGGCCATCCTCCAGAAGATCGAGCTCCTCAACCTGGAGGTTGAGCTGGCCCGCCGTACCGACGAACCCTTCAGCGACTTCGCGGCACGGGCCTACGCCTATCTCCGCGAACTGGAGCGCACCCTGATCACCGGCAGCCTGCACATCCTGGGTAGCGCACCCGAGCCGGAGGAGCAGCAGACGCTGATTGTGGAAGCCTTAAAGGTACCCCGTGACGGTAACCCCGGGTTGGGTGATCTGGCCCTCAGCGCGCTCCAGCAGCAGCCCGGCCTGGCCAACCTGGCCAACCGTTTCGAGAGTTACGCTGCGCTGCTCCAGCATGCCCGCCGCGGCGAGACCGTAGCGCTGAGTCTCAATGACCAGCTCGAGGCAGCCTGCGCAGCCTGGGTTCTCCGCACTATCCTGCAGGGTGAAGATCCTGAGCGGGCCTGGTCTGAGAGCTTCAGCACCGCTGCGCCACATCTCCGCTCACTGGTCGAGCATGGGCGAGGCATGCTCACGGCACTCAACGACAACACCCAGGAGCTCGACTACCTGCTCCATGGCCTCAACGGTCACTACATCCCAGCAGCCCCCGGTGGTGATCTGATCCGCGATGGGATGGCGGTACTGCCAACGGGCCGCAACATCCACAGCCTCGACCCCTTTCGCGTCCCCTCTGATAGCGCCTACCAGCGTGGTGTGCGGATCGCCGAATCGCTCATCCAGACCCACCTGGCCGAACATGACGGGAGCTACCCCGAGACGATCGCCCAGGTGCTCTGGGGCCTCGATGCGATCAAGACCAAGGGTGAGTCGATCGGTGTCATCCTTGGCCTCATGGGCGCACGACCAGTGAAGGATGGCCAGGGCAAGATCGGGCGCTACAGCCTGATCCCCCTTGAGGAGTTGGGCCGTCCGCGCATCGATGTGCTCATGACCGCCTCGGGTATCTTCCGCGACACCTTCGCCGGTACGATCGACATGCTCGATCGGCTGGTTCGTGAGACGGCCGCCGCCGATGAGCCTGAAGCGCAGAACTTTATCCGTAAGCATGTCAACGCCATGCTGGCCGAGGGCAAGAGTTGGGATCAGGCCACTGCACGTATCTTCACCCAGGCTGAGGGTACCTACGGCACCGATGTTGATGAGGCGATCGACGGCGGCGCCTGGGAAGAGCGCCAGGATCTGGAAGAGCTCTTCATCAAGCGCAACGCCTTCGCCTTCGGTGGCGAGAAGGCCGGGCAGGCCCAACCAGACGTGCTGCGCTCACTCCTGAAGACCGTTGGCCGGGTGGCCCAGGAGATTGATAGTGTGGAGTATGGCCTAACTGACATGCAGCACTACTACGGCTACTCGGGCGCACTCAAGGCCGCCGCCGAGCGTGCCACCGGGCGGAGCGTGGCCCTCAACTATGTGGAGAGCTTCACCGCTGAGACCAAGGTACAGAGCCTCGACCAGGTGCTACGAGTCGAGTATCGCACCAAACTGCTCAATCCAAAGTGGTACGAGGGCATGCTTAAACATGGCCACAACGGTGCCGCAGAGATCGCCCACCGCTTCACCTACATGCTCGGCTGGAGTGCCACCACAGAGGCGGTGGATAAGTGGGTCTACGATGAGGCGGCGAATACCTTCGTCCTCGATGACGCCATGCGCCAACGCCTGGAAGCGGCCAACCCTGAGGCAACACGCAACGCCGTGGGTCGCCTCCTTGAAGCTCATAGCCGTGGCATCTGGCAAGCTGACGACGAAACCCTCGATCGGCTGCGTGAACTCTACGCCGACCTTGAGGATCGCCTAGAGGGCGTGCACTAGGGGGGGCGTACCAATCCCAAGGGGTACCCCTCCACCCTACATCTACTGCTTCAGTACGTGAGTAGGTCTTGCCCCCACCCCAACCCTCCCCCGACGGGGGAGGGAGCCGGAAGCCTCCCCCCAGCGGGGGAGGTTGGGAGGGGGTATCGGTGCCAGCTTTATGAAGCAATTCAGGCCCTACACCCTGGCCCCAGCCTGAATGAGGTTACGTGTCGCCCGGCTAAAGACGAGCCCCAGTTCGTGGACCACTCTCCCTGGCTCACCGCGGTACTTCGCGGCGTAGTTGCGCGCCACAATCTGTTCAAGGGCCGGGTTCCCCTCGATGCGCTCCCCATCTACCACCTTGATCTCCATCACGTAGATCTGTGCCCCCAGCATGACCGTCATGTCGGCCTGCCCGTAGTTGCTGATATCTTCGGGAATAACACGGGCATCTAACGAACTGAGGAAGGCGTAGATCACCGACGCGTAGTAGCCCTCAAAGTCTGCCAGGTCGTTGTTGGTGAAGTTGCGCCAGGGAATCCCCGCGAAGAGCCGCTTGAGCGCTCTCACCAGCGCTTCAACCTCCCCCCGTTGGAGACAGTCGTAGAGCGTGTCCTGAAACTCGATCCGTTCGTTCACCATCCCCGCATAGGCACTGATGAACTGGTCGTTCAACGCCAAGCGTACCTCTAGGTTCGGGATCTTCAAAGCGAACATGTAGCGCTCACGGCGGGTAAAGGTTCGCTCAATCGTCAGATAGCCCGCTTGGAACAGCAACGTGACCGGATTGATCCGCTCAATATCGAACGCCTCCAGGATCTCCTCCGTTACCTCCAGATCCTCCAGCTTGGGCAGGAAGTAGCGGTTGGTCTGGAACAGCTTCACCAGAAAGCTTGGGTTCCCCGTCTCGAACCAGTAGTTGCGGAAGCGCCCACCTTCGCTGATGAAGAGCAGAATGTCGTAGGGGTTGTAGACGCGCTCAGAGCCCGTCCAGTTGTAACCGTTGTACCAGCGGCGCACCGCCTCAAGATCGACCCCCACCAGGTGCGCCCCGAACGACTCCCGCAGGTCGGTCTCGCTGTAGCCGCAGATCGATGAGTAGGCCTCACTGATGGTGATATCCTTGAGTTGGTTGATCCCACTGAAGAGGCTCACCTTCGAGAACTTGGTCACCCCCGTCATGAAGACGAACTGCAGGTTGGCGTCCTGCTCCTTGAGCACCGAGTAGAGGTTCTTCAACCCCTCCCGCAACTCGGCTGCCACCCCTGGGCGGTCGATATTGTCGAGAATCGGCTTATCATACTCGTCCACCAGAACCACGACGCGCCGTCCATAGCGCTCCGCCGCTTGGCTGATGATCTCCGCGAACATCCCGCTGATGCTCTGATTATTCGAAGCAACCCCCAGGCGGTTACCATTCACGGTCAGGAGATCACGAATCTTCTCATCGAGCTCCTCCCGGCTACGCAGCACCCCACCAGCAAAATCGATCTTGATCACCGGACAGATCTGACTCCAGTCCCACTTGTCGTGAATGTAGAGCCCCGTGAACAGCCGCTGATTGCCCTCGAAGATCTCCTTGAGCGTATCCACAAAGAGACTCTTGCCAAAGCGTCGCGGGCGTGAGAGGAAGAATCGTCCAGGGATGCGGATAAGTTGGTACGCCATCTGGGTTTTATCGACATAGACACAGTTGTGTTCGCGCAAAACACGCAGCGTGTTGATCCCCAAGGGGAGATTTTCTAAGCTCATCCTGCCCTCCTGTTCACCGTGTACCGCATAGTGGCCGTGGCTCTGGTTGCGCTGCCTAACCAACTTCCTCGGGGTTTTGGCACATAGCTCAGGCCGACTCATGGCGATTGTAGCACGGAAGGTTACGGAAATAGCCCGTAAAGCCCTGGAGCTTTCACCCTTCTACTACGGGGAGCGGTTCACACCTGTCAAGCGCAAAGAACCATGCCCAAAGACAGGTATAATGAGGCACACCCCGCCATTCTTGAACCTGCAGGAGTAATGATGATACAGCCATCGAGCGAGTTCCGCCACCTTGGGAAGGGCCGGAAACTGGTTGACGGTCTGGAGAAGCTTACCGGGCGTGCCCGCTATGCCAGTGATCTCCGCCTTCCCGGTATGCTCTACGCACGGCTAGTCCTCAGCCCTTACGCCCACGCACGCATCCTGAAGATCGACGCCACCGAGGCCCGTGCGCTCCCCGGTGTCGTCGCGCTACTCACCGCCGCCGACCTCCCCACGCGCAACAGAGTGGCTAGTTCACGCACGACGACGACCCTGGCTCACGATACCGTGCGCTACCGTGGTGAACCGGTGGCTATCGTGCTTGCCGAGAGCTCGGCCATGGCTGCCGATGGCGCTGCAGCCCTCTTTGTCGATTATGAGCCGCTCGAGGCTGTGGCGAGCATGGATCGCGCCCTGGAGGTCGATGCACCCCTGATCTGGCCCAGTGGCCCACCGAAGGCTGATGTGGATCTGACCGCTGTCCACACTGGTGGCGCTGGTAGCGAAACGTCCATGCCCCGCGACTACTCGAATGTCCATGCGCGCCAGCGCTTCGAGCGTGGCGATCTGGCAGCAGGGTGGGCCCGAGCCGACTTAGTGATCGAACGCACCTATACCACCCCCATCGTCCACCAGGGCTACCTGGAGCCCCACGCCTGTCTGGTCGAACCGAGCCCACTGCACGGCGGGGTGACGATCTACACCGGCACCCAGGGGCAGTTTGGCGTGCGCGACGAGGTGGCACGTCTCCTCGGCGTCAGGCGCAACAGGGTGACCGTGGTGCCGACAGTGCTGGGCGGTGGCTTTGGGGCCAAGTATGGCATCATCGAACCTCTTGCCGCCGCTGCTGCGGTTGCAGTAGGCCGCCCCGTGATGCTCACACTCACCCGTAGTGAGGACTTCCTGACTACCACGCCCTCGCCAGCTAGTCGTATTCACCTCAAGCTGGGTGCCACCCGCAACGGTCGGCTTACCGCACTGCAGGCTGAGGTTGATCTCGATAATGGGCTCTACCCCTTCACCCTGGGCGGCATCCTCAGCCTGCTGCTGGGTGGCTACTACCGCTGTGATAACCTGCGCATCGATGTGCGCGAGGTCATTACCCATAAGCCCCAGGCGGGCGCCTATCGGGCGCCAGGCGCACCGCAGGCCACCTTTGCCATCGAGTCGAGCATCGACGACCTGGCCCACGAGCTCGGGGTTGATCCCCTCGAGTTGCGCCTACAAAACGCCGCTGGCCCCGAAGATCCCACCGGTGAGGGCAAGCCCTGGCGCGATCTGGGCCTGCAGAAAGTACTGGAGATCGCTCGTGAGCACCCGCTCTGGCAGGAGCGTGGCAGCTGTAGGCCGGGTGAGGGTGTTGGCCTAGCTGTTGGTGGCTGGCCCTGCGGCAGCAATACGGCCGCCGCGGTCTGCCGGATCGATACTGATGGCACGGTACGCATCCACGTCGGCTCGGTTGATGTCTCTGGGGTGAACAGCAGCTTCGTGCTCGTCGCCGCTGAGATCCTCGGTGTGGATCCCGAGCAGGTCGAGATTGTCGCCGGTGATACGCGCAGCGGACCCTACGCCCCGGCGAGTGGCGGTAGTCAGGTGACCTACTCTGTGGCCGGTGCCGTGGCTGAGGCGGCGCAGGCGGCACGGCGCCAACTGCTCGAGATGGCAGCCGAACTCTTCGAGGCACGAGTCGAAGATATCAAGCTACAGGATGGTGCCGCCTCGGTGCGCGGCCTACCCGGACGGACCATCCCCATTGCCAACCTGGCCTCTGAGGCCCAGGATCGGCGCGGTGGTCCAGGGCCGATCATCGGCGAGGGGCGCTCGGCACCAACCGACGGTGCGGCTAGTTTTGTTGCCCATATCGTCAAGGTTGCCGTCGACCAGGAGACCGGACGGGTTACACCGCTGCGCTATGTGGCCATCCAGGACGTCGGCTTTGCCCTCAACCCCATGATGGTTGAAGGGCAGATCCATGGCGGCTCGGCCCAGGGCATCGGCTGGGGCATCTACGAGGCGATGCGCTACAACGAGCATGGCGAACTGCTCACCGGGAGCCTGATGGACTACACGCTGCCACGGGCCGACATGCTACCGCCGATCGAGGTACAACTGGTGGAAAACCCATCGCTCAATGGGCCATTCGGCGCACGTGGCGTGGGCGAGCCCCCAATCACGGCTGGTGCCGCCGCCCTGGCTAATGCGGTGCGCGCCGCGGTCGATGTACGGGTCACCGACCTGCCGATCAATGACGAACAGGTCTGGAAGGCAATGCATCCAGGCTCGCTCAGCGCGTAGGCGCAGCAGACGCCACTGGGGGTGGTGCGCGAACCACACTTCCTAGGTACCTGTTCACGTTTGGGGTAAGGCAACGGCCGGGCAACCACGGGGGGTTGCCCGTACGGGGCGCGCCACGAGGGCAAAACGCCCTCACCCCAGGAGAAGTGTGAACAGTTCTTGACGTCTCTAACGCACCGTGTTACACTCAAAGTATAACGCGGTGCGTTATGCATAAGGTAGTCGTAGGTACGACCACGCTGGTGCAGCGCTCCATAAAAAGCTCCCACTCAGCCTCGGTGCCGCCAGACGGCTACCCCGGCACAGCCGCAGCGGGAGGCGTGGAGGGCGCAGCCCTCCGCAAAAGAACCCAACTCAGCCCCGGTGCCGCCAGGCGGCTACCCCAACGCAGCCGAAGCGAAATCGTACCATAACCTGAACGGAGGAACAGTATGACGACATCTGAAGAGATTGAGGTCAACGTCCGCCATATTGATGAGCAGGGTGTCAAGGGTGGAAGTACCGCTGCGTCGGTCTTTGATGTCATTCGGCGCATGATGTTGGCGGGGTTTGGTGCGTTCGCCCTGACTCGTGAAGAGGCCGAGCAGTTTCTAGATC
>CAIWUD010000441.1 GCA_903915775.1 uncultured Chloroflexota bacterium
CGAACCAGGTCATCCGCCATCTGACCCCGCTGACGACCCTGCAACAACGCTTGCTGGCGCTGGCGGGCCTGGAGGATACCTGCTATCTGCGACTGGTTGCGCATTCGTCTGAACCACCTCAAGAAATAAGCGAACGGTAAGAAGGAGCGAACAATGACAACTAATCCACTACACAACAGTCCTGTCACGCTCATCGAGCAGAGCCTCAACGCCGGGATAGCCACAGCCCAGGGTCAGGTTGAGGGTGCCGATATGGGACGTACAATCCCCCTCCCCAGCTTCATCAACGGTCTCTCGACGGCCGCGCAAGCACTGCCGCGCCAGGCCTTAGGCTTCGCGACGCACCTGGTGGTTCCGCCAGGCACATGGGCGGTTACGCATATGCCGGGGGGCATCAGCCATATCTTCATCCCTGGCAGCTACTGGCTCTGGGGGCAGCCCGGGGCGGTACTGGCGCAGTGGGTGGATGCCCGCCGCCAGCAGCTGCCGATCGGCCCGATCGAGGGCTTCAGTGCGGATAAGTGGCGCGTACGGCTCTGGATTGTCGTCGATTTTGCGGTGAGCGACCCGCTGCTGATTGCAGCGCACCGCGCGCCACTGAGTAGCTTGGCCGCTGCAGTGCGTGCTGCTACGCTGGCCTACATTGAGCGCCACAGCCACGCTGCGATCACTGGCTGCAGTGCGACAAGCGGTGGCATGGACGGTTCTGCCGAGGAGCTCTTCCAGCGTCTGCGGGACGATCATGCCCTGGCAGGACTGGAGATCATCAGCGTGCGCCTCGTTGAGCGGCAGGGCGATGAACGGCAGATCGAGGCGGCAACTGCCGCAACTATTGCTGCGGCGCAGATCAATGAGGATCTACGTGTCGAGGCGGCAACGCACAGTGCGACCCTCCAGCGTCTGGAGGCGCAAGCGGTGGTGAACGAGCGTGAGCATGCGCTCCGCATGGCGGCTACCGCGGCTACGGCCCGCGAACAGCTCCTCGCCAAGCAGGCCGAGCTGCAGCAGGCCACCCTCGCAGCACGTCTCGACATCGTGATGGCCCAGATTCGGGCGCAGAGTGCTGAAATTGCCCACGAGGAGGAGATTTGGCAGAGCGAGCAGAAGCGCTTGCAGTTCGAATGGGAGCGGGTGCAGCGGCAACTCTTCGAGGTGCACCAGACCGACCAGCAGCTACGGCTGCTCGAGGCGCACCAGGGGCTGGCCCGTGTCGAGGGTGAGCTGGTACTGACGACTCAGAATCGCCAGAGTGAGCATGCCCTGGCCCTGGCCGAGGTGCAGCAGCGCATTGCCGAGCAGCGGGCACGCCAGGCTGAGGCGGTGGCCGAGCGGCGGGCCCAGCATGAGCGCAGCCTGTTGGAGCTCCACCTGCGCCATGAGGCGCTGGTTGCTGAGCAGATGCAGAAGCTTGAGACATGGCGCTCGCAGCAGGTGCAGCTGAGTGTGCAGCAGCAGCGCCAACACGACCGTCAGCTAGCTGGGATCGCTGGGGCGGCCCAGATCGCCTCGTCCGCCCCACAGGCACTCGCTGATAGTGGGCTACGTGTCCTCCAGACCATGACCGAGTAGTGGAGCAACACACCATGCCAATCTTTCCCCTCTACAACGGACCGGCACTCCTGGAGCAGGCAACCAGTGTGGAGAACCTGACCACCGCCTGGCGCAGGGTACGGGCCAACATCCATACGGCACGGCGCGGCAAGAGCGCCGGCATCGACGCGGTCACCCTCCGCGACTTCGAAGCCGACTGGTCGAACCAGATGGTACGCCTCGCCGAGGAGTTACGCAGCGGGATCTACCGCCCGCTGCCGGCGCGCATGGTCTCAATCCCTAAAGCTAGTGGTGGCGAACGGGCCATCGCCATCCTCAGCATTCGCGATCGCATTGCCCAGCGCGCCGTGCAGCAGCTACTGCAACCACTCTTCGAGCCCCTCTTTCTCGACTGCTCTTACGGCTGTCGCCTCCATGTCGGTGTGCCTGAAGCGGTGGCCCGTGTGGCACGCTACGCCGAACAGGGGCTGGGCTGGGTTGTCGACACCGATATCGCCTCCTACTTCGACTCGATCGATCAGCGCATCCTCCTTGCACTGCTGCGCCAACGTATCGATGAACCAGCGCTGCTCCAACTTATCAGTCAGTGGCTCCAGATCGGGAGTCTCCAGCAGGATGAGACGTCCGCCGTGAGCCCTGAGCCAGTCGGTATTGCACGTATGTTTCAACTCGGTGAGGGGGCGGTGCGCGGTGGGGGCAATGAACTACCGGCTGCTCCGGCGACCTTCCATACCCCCTCGTGGGAGCAGCCAGAGGGCGCTGCATGGAGCCTGACGCAGCGACCTGGGCTCGATACCGCTGGGCTACTCACCGCCATGAGTCTGGCCCAGCCCGCATTCGAAGGGCTGCGACGGTTGGCGCCATACCTCCAGCGGATCGGCACACGCCGCCTCATGATCGGTGGTGCCCTGGCGGCAGGGGCAGTAGCGATTGGCGAACTGGCGCTGCGGGCCCATGCCGCAACCCATGCACCCCGTGGCGCCCCTCAGGGTGGGGCCCTCTCGCCCCTCCTCGCCAACATCTACCTGCACCCCTTCGATCTCGCCATGACAAGCCATGGGATGCGCCTGGTTCGCTTCATGGACGATCTCGTGGTGATGTGCGCCTCCCGCGAGGAGGCTGAGCAGACGCTCACCCTCACCCGCCGCCAACTTGCCACCCTGCGCCTGAACCTCAACGAGGAGAAGACCCAGATCGTGGCCTATAGCGACGGACTGGAGTTCCTTGGCCAGAGTCTTGCCCCGCGCCAGCGCGGAGCGCGCCTCGGCAGCGGTCTGAAGAGCTTCGAAGAGGCGGAGCGTGCACTCCGTGAGGTGTCCCGCCAGACAGCAGCGCAGGCGCGTGCCAAAACAGCCCAGCTAGCACAGAGCAGCCGTTCACTCCCACGGCGGGTGTCGGGGCGGCGCAGCAATGAAGAGCGAGAGGAGTGACCCACCGTGCCAACACTCTACATTCAGGAACAGGGGGCGCATGTCCACAAGCGCGATGAGCAGGTCGTCATCACGAAGGGCGGCCAGACCCTCCAGGAGATCCCGCTCCGCAAGATCGACCAGGTCGTGCTGATGGGCCGCGGGGTGCAACTCTCAACCGCCCTGCTGGTCACGCTCCTCGAGCGAGGTATTCCCGTGATGTTAACGAATCAGCGTGGGAGTAGGCACTACGCCACGCTGAGTGCGGGCCCATCACGTTTTGGCGCTCTACGCTTAGCCCAGATGCAGCGCATGGGTGATGAAGCGTGGGCCCGTGAGCTTGCCCGAGCCATTGTGCTCGCAAAGTTGCGCAACCAGCGCCAGTTGCTACGTGCATCGGGATGGGCAAGCGCCCCGAGCGCTACTACGCAGATCGGCGCTACTGAGGCTGGTGCGCAAGGCGCGGCGACGATCGAGATCCTACGTGGCTACGAGGGTGCTGGTGCCGCTGCCTACTTTGGTGCCTGGCGGGCCACCTTTCAGGAGCGCTGGGGCTTTCAGGGTCGCGCCTTCTACCCACCACCTGACCCGATCAATGCACTTCTCTCCTTTGGCTACACCCTGCTGCTCCACGATCTCCTCAACGCCGTACAGTTTGTCGGCCTTGATCCCTACCTGGGCTGCTTCCACGTCATCGAGGCAGGACGCCCCTCACTGGCCCTCGATCTCATGGAGGAGTTTCGTCCGCTCATTGTCGACCGCCTCGTCGTTGAGCTCCTTGGCAGTGGAGGGCTACGCCGCGACCAGTTCGAGCGCCCATCCCAGCGCCCCGACGCTATCTACCTCGATAGTAGCGGACGTGCGCTCATGGTTGCACGCTACGAAGCAGCCATGGGATCGTCCGTGCGCCTCGCGAACGGCGAACGCACGGCACTACGCCGCGTCCTGCTCCTCCAGGTTCAAGCCGTCGCCCGAGTCGTTCGCGGCGAACAGGCTAGCTATCGTGGCTTCACCCCGGAGTAGCCTATGTTTACCATCATCAGCTACGACATCGTCGATGACAAGCGCCGCACCAGAGTCATGAAGCTCCTCAAAGGCTACGGTACCCGTGTCCAGTACAGCGTCTTCGAATGTACGCTCAGTTCCAGTGAGCTTGCCAAGCTACGTAGCGAGCTCACTGGGCTTATCGACCGGAACAGCGACAGCATCCGCTGCTACCGTCTCAGTCG
>CAIWUD010000442.1 GCA_903915775.1 uncultured Chloroflexota bacterium
ATTTGGTCGGGACGCTCTACAACTTCTGTACGCTGCACGAGAGCCTCACGACTGAAGATGGTCGGCGGCAGACCCCGGCGATGGCAGCCGGGATAACTGAGCGTGTCTGGTCAGTCAGCGACCTGTTGCACTATCGGGTCGTGCCCCCGCGCTGGGAGCCGCCTCGCCGTCGGGGCCGTCGCTCCAAGGCCCTTCAGGCCCTCATCGACCGGTGGTGCCCCCACCACCGTTAAGCATAGACCTACCCCAAATAGAGCCGATCAGAAAGCTGAAGGCTTTCATTCTACCTGTGTGGCCTGCCGCTAGCTCAGGTCAACTACGAGCGCTGTGATCTGCAGAGTGAGGCCCAGGTCCGTCGCCTTGAAGCTGCTCGAGCAGGGTCAGGACCGCCCGCTCCATCAGGCCCAGCGCTTCGTTGACGCCCAGTTCGCCGACATCGGGAACCTCCAGATACTCGACACGCTCTGCCCACGCCGGGAAGCGCTCGGCCACCAGGGGCCGGTGCTCACGCTCATAGAGAGCGACCACCCGTTGCGCCCGCGCGAAATCTTCGTCCTGGGCCTGGAGGGGCATGCGCAGCGGTGGAGCGACGGTAACTCCGCGCTCCTCAAGTGCCCGGAGGGTCGCCGCCGCGATTGGGCCTACATTGTTGATACCGCGCTCGATAGCTAGGCCGCGCGACTCGGCGCTCCAGGCGAGCCCGAGCCGCTGGGCCTGGGCGTTGAAGAGATGCTCCACGAAGCGGCTGCGGTAGTAGTTGCCGGTGCAGAGAAAGAGGATCGTTGGTATGCGCATGGTGTGACCTCGTGGGGTGCTGCCGACCCAGATGGCGGGCACTATCGCTCTCGTCATACTCGCCTGCGCCCCGTAACTGTTCACCCTTCTCCCGGAGCGAGGGCGTCTCGCCCTCGTGACGCCCCCCTGTACGGACACCCCCCGTGGTTGCCCTGTCGTCGGCTTACCCCAAACGTGAACAGGTACTGCGCCCCCTCCTGTTAGTCAGCCAAGGAGTTGGTATCTCTAGGTACTGCAATAAGCGCGCATGGGTTGTACATCCAACATGCAAGGGGTAGCAGAGTAGCGTCACGCACGCCTGCCAAACTGGCGCTCAAGCTGGGCCGGGGTGAGCAGGATCATCGTTGGGCGGCCATGGGGGCATGTCCGTGGGCTGACACAGGCCTCAAGCTGCTGGATCAGTTGACGCATCTCTTCGGGGGCGAGCTGTTGGCCTGCGCGTACCGACGTGTGGCAGGAGAGGGTGGTCAGCATCGCCTCACGCCAGTCGAGGGGCGTCGAGCCGCCCCGTTCCGCTAGGTGATCGGCGAGCTCGTGGAGGGCCCGGGTGAGTTGTGCGGCGGGTAGGGTAGCCGGTACTGCTCGGACGAGCACCCCTTCACCCCACTCGGCGATGGCGAAGCCCCACTCCGTGAGGCGTTCCTGGTTGCCGAGGAGGAGGGTGCTAGCGGCGGGGCTCAGTGCCACCGTCTGGGGGAGGAGCAGGTTCTGACTCTCGACCGCACCCCCAGCGTGCTGGTTGATCAGGCGCTCGTAGGTGACGCGCTCATGGGCGGCGTGCTGGTCGATCAGGTAGATCCCCTCGGGTGAATCGGCCACGATATAGGTGAGACCCGCCTGACCCATGATGCGTAGCGCTGGTAGGCGGGTTGGCTGGGGCTCGGCGGATGGGGTGGGCGCAGCTGCAGCCTGACGCTCCAGCGGCTCAGGCCGAGACGACGTGAGCACTGCCGCATCTGTCTCCCCAGCCTCCCAACGGCTACGCTCCTGGTCCCAGTTGGTGCCGCTGTCCCAGCTTGGCGCCGCACGCGGTACCGGGTTCGCCTGCCCGAGTTGGCGCAGTTCAAAGCGGCGCTGCACCGTACCCTCATCCTCGCTCCAGGTGGGTGTACTCGCCCCACCGAGCAGTGCTTCGCGGGTGGATCGCCCCAGGAGGCTGTGCACGCTGGGCGCGTAGCGGAACTTCACCTCACTCTTGGTGGGGTGGACATTCACATCGACCGCGATGGGGTGCACCTGGATATTGAGCACCACAAGCGGGTGGCGCCCCTTCATGAGCATGGTGTGGTAGGCCTCTTCAATCACCGCGACGAGGGCACCCCGCGGCTGGAGCGCACGCCGATTGAC
Organism: uncultured Chloroflexota bacterium; assembly: GCA_903915775.1. Lineage (GTDB taxonomy): Bacteria > Chloroflexota > Chloroflexia > Chloroflexales > Chloroflexaceae > Viridilinea. Next base: position 2,143 of record CAIWUD010000442.1, read on the forward strand.
GAAGAGCTGCATGTAGCTCCGCGATCCCCGGGTGAGCCCCGGGGGTGAGATCAGCCCATGGATGCGTACGCTCTGTTCGCCCTCGCCCGCTTGGATCGCGACTGGGATGAGTTGACGCGCAACTTCAACCCCGTAGAGCTCGATCAGCACGGCGCGGAGATCGCCGTCACCACTCGTCTGGAGGGCCAGGCGACCCTCAAGGAGTAGGGTGAAGTGGACTTCAGGGTAGGCCAGGGCGTACTGCTGCACCACACTACTGATCGCCCCCAGTTCGGTCGCCTCGGAGCGTAGATACTCACGGCGCACGGGGGTGTTGTAAAAGAGGTTACGCACACTGAAACTGGTACCGGGTGAGCAGCCACGGGCTATCGAGGCTTGCAGTTCGCCACCGGCGATCCGTACCTCGGTACCGACTGCGGCATCAGCGGTACGCGTCGTACAGATCACCTGGGCGACCGAGGCGATCGATGGGAGCGCTTCGCCGCGGAAGCCCAGGGTGTTGATGCTGAGCAGATCGTCGGCCGAGGTGAGCTTACTCGTTGCATGGCGGGCAAAGGCGAGTTCGAGCTCATGGGCAGCGATGCCGCAACCATCATCCTGCACCTTCAGTTCGCGCAGCCCGCCCCCTCGCGCCTCGACACTAATCCGGCGCGCACCAGCGTCGAGGGCGTTCTCCACCAGCTCCTTGACCACCGAGGCAGGGCGTTCGACCACCTCACCCGCAGCGATCTGGGCAGCGACGGTCGCGTCAAGCAGACGGATTGGCATGGCCGCTCCTTGGGCAGGCTTCAATGTGGGCTGCGCCAATGGTATCGTGACCGCCGGACGGGCAAGCCTTTCCCCTCAGCGGGGGGAGATTGGGACGCCTCGGGCTGCTCCTCAAGCGGTGCTTCCTGCCCCTCCCCCTAGCAGGGGGAGGTTGGGAGGGGGGAACGCATAGCCCCTTCCTCATGCCCCATCAGTGCCGGTCAGAGTTGACGGGATCCCGTCCTGATCCTCACTCTCCTCCACGGAGAGTGCTGCCAGGCTATCGCGAGCACCGAGGTTGAGTAGAATGACCCCCTGGGTTGCCCGCCCCAACTTCGAGACGCCATCGGCCGTGGTGCGCATCACCACACCACTCGCCGTAATCAGGGTGAGCAACGAGCGATCGGTGACAATGGCGGCGCCAGCGATCGCATCGCCTTCACGCAGGCGCATGGTGATCACCCCCTGGGTCGCCCGTCCCTTCGTCGCATACTCTTCAAGGTTGGTCCGCTTGCCCATGCCTCGGGCTGTCACCACGAGCAGGTCGTGGTCGGCCTTGGCCAGATGCATGCCAATCACCCGATCATCAGCATCGAGGTCGATCCCATTCACCCCGGTTGCCGGACGACCCATTGGGCGCACATCGCTCTGGCGGAAGCGTGCCGTCTGCCCCCGAACCGTGGTCATCAGGACATCCTCTTTCCCGTTGCTCACCTGCACCCAGCCGAGGACATCACCCTCCTCGAGGCCGATCGCGATCAGCCCATTGGAGCGCACCTGGCTATACTCCCGGAGTTGGGTACGCTTGATCTTTCCGCGATGGGTGGCCATCACCAGGTACTCGCCGTTGAAATCGGGCACTGCGAGCATACTCGTCACCTGCTCGCCGGGGTCCAGAGCGATCAGGTTGACCAGTGGCAACCCCTTCGCGGTACGCGAGCTATCGGGAACCTCGTGAACCTTGAGTTGGTAGACCTTCCCACGATCGGTGAAGAAGAGCAGATTGTCGAGCGAGCTACAGTTGAGCAGGTGGCGGACGATATCCTGTTCGCGGGTGACCATCCCCTTGATCCCGCGCCCACCGCGGCGCTGGGTGCGATAGACATCCGCCGACTGGCGTTTGATATAGCCCCGGTCGGTGAGGGTGATCAGCGTGCGCACGTCGGGGATGAGATCCTCATCTGAGACTTCACCCGTGGCATCAGGAATAATGCGTGTGCGCCGCTCATCGCCAAACTTCTCCTTGAGCATGCGCAGATCGGCCTGGATGAGGTGGAGCACTTTGCGCGGGTTGGCGAGGATCTCTTCCAGTGCGTTGATCAGCTTGATCACCTCGGCATACTCATCCTCGATCTTCTTGCGCTCAAGGGCCGCCAGACGGCGTAGCTGCATGTCGAGGATCGCCGTGGCCTGGATCTCACTGAGCGCAAAGTTCATGACCAGGTTGTTCCGCGCACTCTCGGTCGTACGCGACTCGCGGATGGTGCGAATGATCTCGTCGATGTTGTCGAGGGCGATCTTGAGCCCCTCAAGGATATGGGCCCGCGCCCGCGCCTTCTCCAGGTCGAACTCGGTGCGCCGCCGGATCACCTCCTGCCGGTGGGTGACATACTCCTGGAGCAGCCGCTTCAGCGTAAGTACCCTCGGCTGAAGTCCATCCTCGACCAGGGCGAGCATGTTGATCCCGAAGCTGGTCTGCATCTGGGTATGCTTGTAGAGCGCGTTGAGCACCTTCTTGGGCTGAGCGTCCTGCTTCAGTAGGATGACGAGGCGCATCCCCGCCCGGTCCGATTCATCACGTACGTCGCGCACCCCCTCGATCTTGCGCTCCTTGGCCAGTTCGGCGATCCGCTCCTGGAGCCGGGCTTTATTGACCTGGTAGGGCAGTTCGGTGACCACGATGTTGAACGCCCCGCGGTTCCCCTCCTCGATGTGCGCCTTGGCGCGCAGGGTGATCTGCCCGCGCCCAGTCGAGTAGGCCGCGAGAATGCCCTCGGTACCAAGAATGCTCGCCGCAGTGGGAAAATCGGGGCCAGGAAGGAACGTGATCAGCTCCTCGACCGTTGCCTCCGGGTGATCGATCAGGTGGATGAGCGCATCGCAGAGCTCGTTCAGGTTGTGGGGTGGGATGTTCGTTGCCATCCCCACGGCGATGCCGGCGGCACCGTTGAGCAGCAGGTTGGGTAGCAGCGCTGGGAGGACGGTGGGCTCGCGGTAAGAGGAGTCGAAGTTGTCGCGGAAGGCGACCGTGTTCTTCTCGATGTCGATCAGCAACTCTTCGGCGATCGCGGCGAGCCTGGCCTCCGTGTAGCGCATCGCGGCGGGGGGGTCGCCATCCACACTGCCGAAGTTGCCCTGCCCGTCGACCAGTGGGTAGCGCATACTCCAGGGTTGGGCCATGCGGGCGAGGGCGTCGTAGACCGCACTATCGCCATGGGGGTGCATCTTGCCAAGCACATCACCAACGATACGCGCACTCTTCTTGTAGGGCTGGTTGCTGCGAAAGCCCATATCCCACATGCCGTAGAGGATGCGCCGCTGTACCGGTTTGAGCCCGTCACGCGCATCGGGTAGCGCCCGCGAGACGATGACGCTCATCGCGTAGCTGAGGTACGCCGCGCGTACCTCCGTGGTGATACTGATAGGCCGGACGATTCCAATCTCCATGGACTGCTCCGCCACTAGAGTTCAGGGTTTAGGTGTATTGTTTCATAAGGTTGGCACAGCTGCCCCCCTCCCAACCTCCCCCCGCTGGGGGGAGGATTCCGGCTCCCTCCCCCAACGGGGGAGGGGTGGGGTGGGGGTAAAAGGCGCTAACTCCGTGAAGCAATACATGTAAGGTTCAGGGTTACATTCTGTCGGGATCAGCGGCGGCCATCTGCCGTGCGGGGGGTGTAGAGAGCGCAGCCCTCCACGAAGTCCCTCCGCTCAACAGCGGGCAGCGGCGACCGCCTTTTGCATCACACCGAAGGCTTATTATAGCCGATCTAGACAGATTTGTCCAGTAAATTACGAACAAATATACGAAATCTACTCCCAACACACTCCTCTCCTATTGTAACGGTTCACCCTTCTCCCAGAGCGAGGGCATCTCACCCTCGTGGCTCCTCCCTGTAAGGGCAACCCCCCGTGGTTGCCCTGCCGTTGGCTTACCCTGATTCTCGCTTGTCACACTCTCTCATGGCTGTTATGATGCGACGAGTACTCAGTGTAGGTTCCTCACCATGATCTGGACCATCTCGGATCTTCATCTCTCCCATGCCCAACCCAAACCGATGGATATCTTCGGGCCGCAGTGGCGCAACCACGCTGAGCGTATTGCCACTGCCTGGCGGGCCCGCGTCGCTCCGGAGGATTGGGTCCTCGTGGCTGGTGATATCTCGTGGGCCATGCGGTTGCCTGAAGCGCTCGTGGATCTGCGCTGGATCGACGCCTTACCCGGGCGCAAGGTAGTGATCCGTGGTAACCACGACTACTGGTGTTCGCGTCGGGTGAAGCCACTCCGCCCCCATCTTCCACCTTCGATTCTCCTGCTGGGCGCCGATGCCTGCGATCTTGGCCCACTGGTCGTCTGTGGCACGCGGGGCTGGATTACCCCCGAGACACCTGGCTATACGCCGGCAACTGATGAGCCGATCTATCAGCGTGAACTGACCATGCTCGATCGTGCCCTGGCCCATGCGCGCGAGTTAGCTGCTGATGTGAAGCCGATCCTGGTGATGCTGCACTACCCGCCCTTTGTCAACCAGCAACCCACCGCTTTTGTCCAGCGTATCGCTGCGTGTCCGGGTGTGCGTGCCTGTATCTACGGCCATCTGCACCGTCGCCAGGATCATGACCATGCCGTGAACCAGACGATCAACGGGGTGGCCTACCAACTCACCTCGGCTGACTTCATTGGCTTTGGACCAGTGGCCGTGCGCGGGCTTGGGCTGTGAGGTTGTATAATAGCCCTCATCGCGTACCTGTTCACACCTCCCCTGGCGGGATCAGGGCTGGGTTGGGTTTTTTCTGTGGAGAGCTTCGCCCTCCACACTTCCCGCGCGCTGCATGCCGTATCCCAACGGTGAATAGCTGCCTAATCGCACCAGATCGCATGGGCCCTACCGCTCGCCAACCTGATGCCCTGAAGTCCGTGCGTGTCTATGATCCGGCGCCGACGCCTCGTCGTGCCCCCAGTAGAGCTCTGGCCATCCTTCTGGTACTTTTGCTCAGTCTGCTGGTGGGGGTGATGGCCTACCAGGCTCCACCCGCTGGGCGCGTGGCCGTGGGTTGGTTGGGCGACCGCCTCTTCCTCGCTACAACCGCTGGTCTGGGCGCCGATGCGGTGGCCCGCGGCGATTTCTTTGCCGATGATCTGACCCCGGGCTCACCGACGAACCGTAGCCGCTGGACACGCCAGCACGCCCGTATGGTGCTGCCCAACCTCGGTGCTGGCGCCGATCTCCAGCTGAGTCTCAGTGTGCAGGGTTGGCCGGATGATCCGGTCGCTGCCGCGGTGCGTCAGCCTACGGTGCAGGTGCGTGTCGATGGGACAGTCATCGGGAGTTTCATACCGACCTCTGCTTGGGCGACCTACGTTCTGGCCCTACCTGCCACGATCCGGACTGGCGCTGATCTGACGGTTGATCTCGATCTCTCGCATACCTTTACCGATACGGTGAGCTTCGGGCCTGACCCACGTCCCAAAGGGGTGCGTCTCGCCGAACTGCGTATCCAGCCCGCCGCCGAAACACCTCCAGCCCGCCTCTACCCCCCGGCCTGGCGTGCGCTGCTCCTCCTTGCATGCTCAGCCCTGCTCCTCTACCTCCTCCTGAGTCTGCTGGTTCGCTCGACCACCGTGGTCTACGTCGCCACTGCCGTAGGTGTGGCGGTGGCTGCAGTGGGCCTGGCCGCCAGCCGTATCTGGATGGGTGCGGCTCTGAGTGTAGCCCTGCTGCTCTTGCTCCTCCTCCTGCTCCTCGTTCAGCAGCAGAAGCTCCTCGCTCTGACGCGTGCCCTGGTGCGCCGCTTTGCCTATGGGCGCGCCTCTGGCTATGGGCTCGTGACGGCTGCCCTGGTGCTGCTCGGTTATGCCTTGGCAGAGCTGATGAGTTGGCTCGGAGGCCCCGAATCCTGGTTTCTCTGGCAGAGTTTCCCCGATGCCCTCCTCTTTGGGCTCCTCGGCGCAGGGCTCCTTGCCCTCATCTTTGTGCTGGGGCGCGAGGGACTCCCACGGTTGAGCGATCGGATCGTCGCGCTCTGCGCCTCACGCCAAGGCTCCCTGCTCCTGCTCCTCACCGTTGGGCTGATCTGGATCGGCTACCAGGCCTGGGTGATCAGCCGTATGCCCTACGTGGGCCACGCTGACTATGCGGATAACGCGGTAGTGGCGCGTAATCTGGTGCACGGACGCGGCTGGGTGGTCGACTATGTGACCCAGTTCTACGAGTTGCGTGCAAGTACGCTCCGTCCACAGGAGACCTGGCCGCTGCTCCAGCCGGTCTGGATCGCCCCCTTCTTCCTGCTCTTTGGGGTGGACGACTGGGTGGCTAAGCTCCCCAACCTGCTCTTCAACGCTGCACTGCTCCTCTTGGTCTACCATATCGGCTCCCGGATCTGGGATCGGCGCGTTGGGCTGCTGGCAGCCCTGATTACGCTCACCAACTACCTCTTCTTCCGGCTGACGATCTATGTCACTAGTGATCTCGCCTTTGTGCTCTTCAATGTTGGGGCCATCTACTGCCTCTACCGCTGGGTCGAGGATACTCGGCAGACGCAGGATGGCCCCTGGCGCTACCTGCTCCTTGCCGGTCTGTTCACTGGGCTGATGATGCTCCAGAAGCCATCAGGGGCGATGATGGCCCTGGGCATGGGACTCTGGTTTATTGCGCAACGCTTACCACAGGGCTGGCAGGCCCTCCTCCATGCGTTGCGCCCGCCACGTATCTGGATCCTGCTCGCACCGGTGGCTGCCTGGACGCTGGTCGCGCTGCTGCTGCTCTCGCCCTATCTCCTGCGCAACATTCTGCTCTTTGGCAAGCCGGTCTACTCGACCGAGAGCCACGATGCCTGGGTCCTGGGCTATCGCGGTGATAGTGGTGATGCCTGGGAGGAGATCTATCGGGTCTTTACTCCCGAACTGGGCGGCCCTGGGGTACCGGATCGCAGCTGGATCTTACGCTGGGGGTTTGACCAGACGCTGAGCAAGTTTACGACGCAGGTGGCTGCACTGCGCGACTATCTGCTGCCGGCCTGGCGCGGCCTCCCCTCTGGGTTGGATCTCCTCTTCAGCGCCAACGAGCGAAAAAATATCCTCTCACCAATTGGCGCCTGGCTCGCCCTAATCGGGCTGATTGGGGCGGTCCGCTTTCGGCGAAGGCTCTTGGGCTTACTCAGTGCGGCTTACCTCCCCTACATGATCTTCATGCTCACCTACTGGCGTACCAACGAAGAGCGCTACTGGGTGAGCCTGCTTCCCTGGCTGGCGCTGCTGGCGGCGTGGGCGATCTGGGCGGGCTATGATGCACTGGCGGCGATCAGTGACCGGCGCTGGGCGCCGTTGGGTCTGATCCTCGTGGGTGTGGCATGCAGTGCGATGGTTGGCTTCTCGCGACCCGATATCGCCCAGAAGGTGCGCAGTGAGGCGGCGATCTGGCAGCCTGACCTAGCAGCCTACGCCTGGTTGGCTGAGCAGACTACACCGGGGAGTGTGGTCATGACCCGGATTCCCTGGCAGCTGAATTGGCATACGGAGCGCCCGGCGCTGATGATTCCGAATACGGGGGATCGTGCGCTGCTGCTCACGATCGCTCGCCACTATGGCGCTCGCTACCTGGTCTTGGAGAATCAGCAGCGCGTGAAGGGTGATGCAGGTCGCCTGCTGGCACCCTTGATGGATCACGACAACCAGGTTGGTCAGGTGATCGATGGTTTTACCCTCATCTATGCGAGCCCAACTGCCGATTTTCGGGCGTTTATCTATCGTATTCCCGATCAGTAGCCTGTGTTGTGCTACCTCCCACACCTCTGCCTATGCGCATTCTGATGCTTGCGTCATCCTTTCCCAAGTGGCCCGGTGAGGCGACGGCACCCTTTATTGAGGAGATTGCGGCTGGTGTTGCGGCGCGTGGCCACGACGTGACCATGCTGCTGCCCTACCACCCCGAGCTCCGTCGCACCCCTGAGGAGCGGGGAGTGCGTTTGCGTGCCTTTCGCTACGCACCACATCCTGCGCTCAATGTCTGGGGCTACGCTCAATCACTGCTCAGTGATACGCAGATCAAGGGGCGTGCCCTCGCCGCTACCCCCTTCGCCCTCAGTGCCACGATGGGTGCCGTGGCAAGCGAACTGGCTGCGGCACGACGGCATGGGCAGCCCTTTGACCTCGTACACGCCCACTGGGTGTTGCCCAACGGCCCCCCAGCAGCGCTACCCGCCGCCTACTACGGGCTGCCCCTCGTAGTCAGTCTGCATGGGAGCGATATCTACCTGGCTGAGCGCCACTGGGCTACCGCGCTGGCGGCTGCAGTCACCTTTCGTGCCGCAGCCGCGGTGACCGCCTGTAGCAGTGATCTCCGCGCCCGCGCCCTTGCCCTGGGTGCACGCCTTGAGACGAGCCAGGTGATTCCCTACGGGGTGGATCCGCGCCACTTTCGCCCCGAGCCGACGGCTCGAGCTGCCGTGCGTGCCGAGTTGGGCCTGCCAGCCGAGGCACCGCTCGTCCTCGGTCTGGGCCGCCTGGTAGCCAAAAAAGGTTTTGGGGTGCTGCTTGATGCGTGGCCCGCTCTGCTGCGTGGCCTGCCTGGTGCAACGCTGGTGATTGCTGGCTATGGCGATCTACGGGCCGACCTGGAGCGCCAGGCTGCCGATCTCGGCATCACAGCGCACGTACGCTTCCCCGGCCAACTCGATCGTGCGCGGGCGGCCGCCTATATTGCGGCGGCCGATCTCTTCGCGCTGCCAATTGTGCGCGAAGGTGTTGATGGCCTGCCGAATACCCTCCTTGAGGCGATGGGCGCTGGTCGGCCGATCGTGGCCTCACGGGTCGCTGGGGTGCCCGATGTGATGACCGATGGCGTCCATGGGCTCCTGGTGCCTGAGCGTGACGCTGATGCGCTCGCCGAGGCCATGCTGCGCCTGCTGCGCGATCCCGATCTCGCGGCACGCCTGGGCCGCGCTGCGAGAGCACGCATCGAGGAGGAGTTGACCTGGCGCCATGCCGCTGAGCGCTATGAGGCTGTCCTCGCTGCGGCAGTGAAACCATGATGCAACGCCAGCCTCGCTTCCAGTTCCCAACGCTGCTGCTGCCCGCCCTGAGCCTCGGTCTGCTCGCGCTGCTACCGCGCCTCTACCAACTCGCCGCTCAGAGCCTCTGGCTTGATGAGGGGAGTAGCTGGGAGTTGAGCCAGGCACCCTGGGGTGAGTTGCTCGGCGATCTGCTCAATCCACAGGCAGCCTATCCACTCTACCACCTGATCCTCAAGGCCTGGATGGCCCTGTTTGGCTCCAGTGAACTGGCCCTGCGTCTGCCCTCCGCCCTGGCAGGGGCTATGGTGGTGCCGCTGCTCTACCTTACCGCGCTCGAGCTCACCCAGTTGGGTGCTGCTCCTGCAGCACGTGGCCGCTGGTATGCGCTGACGGTCGCTCTCCTTGCCCTCGGCGCACCCTTTGCGATCTGGTATAGCCAGGAGGTTAAGGTCTACAGTCTGCTCCTGCTCGCTGCTACCCTGACCCTCTTGCTCCTGCTACGCGCCCTGCGCTATAACCGCCGTTCTGCATGGGTCATGCTGCTGCTGCTGAGCCTCCTGCTGCTCTGCATCCACCGCCTGGGTGCACTGCTCCTCGTGGCCGCTAGCTGGGGCTGGGCGCTGCACCAGCCAGCAGTACCCCCCCGGGCCCATCCACGCTGGTGGCGTGTAGGCTTGGCCCTCCTCGCCGCCCTTGCCCTGGGTGTGGCAATGGTAGGCGGACTTGGGGGCGAGCAGGCGGCAGGACGGGCCGCTGCCGGGGCGGCGATCCCGGCCACCCCGGGACTGGCCCTGCTCCTCACCTTTGTACGCTTCAGCGTCGATCGCTGGCCGGGTGATGGACCCTGGTGGTGGCTCCTGCCCTGGCTTCTCCTGGCCCTCTGGGGGCTCGTTGCGCTCCTGGCTGACCTGCGGCGCCCGACCGCGCGGCCACGTGCGCAGCTCCTGCTCCTACTCCTCACCGTGCCCATGCTGCTCTTCCTAGCCCAACTGACCGTGACCCGGCTCTACGAGGCGCGCTACCTCATGGTGATCTTCCCGCTCTGGCTGCTCCTGCTAGCCTATCCGGCACTCGGGTTCGCCACGATGCACCTCTGGAGGCGTGGAGCCTATCTGCTCCTCCTCGTTGCGGCCCTCGCAACCAGTTGGCTCTCGCTGACCCAGCCCACCTTTGGGCTCTTCTCGGGTGACCCGGTTAAGGAGCAGTATCGTGAGGCGATCGCTGCACTGGCGACGCGCCTCCATCCCGATGATGCCGTGGTCATCCACCCCGGCTACCTCACGCCACTCTACCACTACTACATGGGTCGTTTGAGCGCTGACCCCGCACCCCAATCGATCAGCTTTGCGAACTTCTGGCAGGGTGAAACGAACTTTGGTCGGCGTGAGTGGGAGCAGGAGCTGCGTGGGCAACTCGCTGGGCGTACGCGCAGTTGGCTGCTGATCGCCCCCGAGCATGCACGTACTGTCGATCGCCCCGCCCCTGGTGATGAGTATGGGATGGTCGGCCTCTTCTGGGCTTATAGCCGTGAGCAGCAGGCCTGGCCCTGTGGTATCTGGCGTTACAATGGGATCCATCTGCTCTGCCAGGAGTCGCCCGAAGCCTATGTGACCGGTGCAGTGCAGCAGCCGCGTATACCGCTCGGTGTGCGTTTTGGCGACACCATGACCCTCCTAGGCTATACCCTGAAAGCGACGCTATCCGACGCTCCCGGTCGCTACCGGGCTGGGGGCAATCTACCGATAAGTCTCTTCTGGGAGGTTAGCATGCCACCCACAACCGACTATAGCCTCTTTCTCCACCTCTGTCAGCGTTGCGACCTGCCGCCCGTAGCGGGGGAGGATGGCCCGCCCCTGGAGGGCTACTTGCCGACCAGCGTCTGGCTGCCGGGCAATCCTGCCCGCGACGACCGTGCGATCGCGCTGCCGGCCGATCTGGCGCCGGGGCGCTACTCGCTGCTCCTTGGGCTCTACGATCCCTCCAATCCGGGTGAGGCTGGTCGCCTAGCGGTGCACGGCGACGGGAGCATGGGTGCCGGGCGCCTCCTCCTGGGTACCGTGGAGGTGGTGCCACCCGATGCAGCGCCAGGAGTGCCCCTTCAGCCATGAAGCGACGCTTCACCAGCATGCTCACCACCCACTGGCCGCTCCTGCTTGCCCTGGCCCTTGGCCTTGCACTCCGTGTGGCCCTCTGGGGTAACCTGCCACGTCAGGGGCTGATCTCCGACGAAGCGGAGTATCTGGCGTCCGCCGATTGGTTGGCCAACGGGCGCGGTTTTGCCTGGCACACCCTCTACCTCTGGACCCGTGCCCCCCTCTACCCACTGCTCCTGGCTGCGCACATTGCGCTCTTTGGTCGCGTGCTGGAGCCCATCTTTCTCACCCAGACGCTCCTGAGCCTGGGCCACGTACTGCTTACCTATGCTCTGGCGCGCCAACTCAGCAGTAACCCTCTGGTGTCGGCCCTCGCTGCCCTTCTAACCGCGCTCTACCTACCGCTGGCGAGCTACGCACAACTGCTGCTTAGTGAAACGCTCTTCATCACGCTCCTACTCGGCGCGCTGCTCCTGCTCGGGACGTTCGGGCGCGATCTACGCTCCCGTGGCCTTGAACCAGGCTCGGCCACGCCACTGCTCCTGCGCCGCCGAACATGGCTCCTGGCAGGAGCGGGGCTGCTCTTGGGCCTGGCGACCCTGACGCGTGGCTTGACCCTCGCTTTTCTTCCACTGGCCGTCATCCTGCTCATTGTTGCCACCCGCCGAGCAGCTCAGCCGGGGACACATTGGCGCGTTCTCCTACAGCCAGCGCTCATCGTCGCGTTGACCTGTCTCATGACGCTGCTACCCTGGTCACTCTACGCAACTAGGGCCTATGGTGGGCTGATCGTGGTTGATACCACTGGGGCCTTCAACCTAGCCCTAGGGGCGCGTACTGCCTTCGATGGCGGGCGTAGTGACGAGCCAACGCGCAGCTTTGTGCTCGCCCTTCTGCTACCTGAGCTCACGCTTGAGCAGCGCCGCGCAATGCTTGATGAGCAGCGTGGCCCAGATGGTATCGTACAGCGCAGTGCGGCATGCCTCTACGCCCAGCAGGATCCCATGCTCCTGGCGGCACTCGAGCGGGCACCCGCCCTGAGTCAGGCTGAGCGCCAGCGCCTGCTCAACGCCGAGGCCCTCTGTCTCCTGCGTGCACACCCCCTGGCCTTCGTACAGAAGAGTCTGCGCGAGCTCGTTGACCTCTTCCAGATCAACTATACGGGTGCCGAGCGGTTGAGTGACGGCTTTGCTTTAGGTCGACTACCGGCATGGTATGTGCTCGCCCTCTTCCTGCTCGACGACACCCTCTATGTTTTTAGCCTACCCCTGGCGCTACTGGGTTGGTTCGTGGTCCGTAGGCAGCCAGACTCACGGCAGTCACTGCTCCTGGCGCTGGTTGGCCTCTGGCTCCTCTTCAACATCACGGTAGCCCCACTGCTCTTTGCGATCAACCGCTTTCGTATCCCCCTGATGCCCTTCGTCTTCATGCTGGCCAGCGTAGCTCTGGCCGAACGCCCAGCCCTCTGGCGGACGCTCTCGAATCGCACGGGTCGTAGCGGTGCGGCTGTAGCCGCGCTGCTCTTCGTGCTCGCCGCCTCACCCTACGCCTATCTACAGCCACGTGCCGCTAATCAGCCAGCTACCTGGGCCTCATACCTGGGCCCCTACCCATCGAGTCTGGCCAATACCCAGTTAGCCTTAGCAACCAGGGTGGGCTATCTCCGCGAACAGGAGTTGGGTGCGGCCCTGGGCAGCGCTGATCTGGCTGCAGCACGTGCCGCCCTCAACGCGCCCGATCTGCCCGCCTACGCTGCCGCGGTTGGTCGCCCACTACTCACCGCCCTCGAGGGTGATCCGGCGGCAGGCCTCGCCCACCTTGCCAACGCACCCGTACGCCCCCTCCAGGGTTGGCAGACGGCCCTGGTGGCCGGTGAGCTCTTGCGCCGACTCGGTGATCTCCCGGCGGCGCGGCGCGAATTGGGGCCCACCCTGGTTGATAGCGCCAACCCAGTGGCCTGGGCCTGGCACTGGCTCCATCCACCACCACTTCCCGATCAGCGGCTTGAGCTCGCTGATGACAATGATCTGGGCTACATCAAAGGCTTCTACTTGGGCCGCTATGACCCCGATCTCGCTGCTACCACTCGTTGGGCCAGCGGCGAGGCCATGCTCCGTTTCCCCGGTGCCGGTAGTGGCATGCCTAACCGACTCTGCTTGGAGCTGAGTGGCCTAGGCTGGCCGAATGATCTAGCGCTGCCTACCGTGAGCCTGGAGCTAGATGGTACACCCCTCGGCCAGATTCCATTGACCCGTGCGCTTACGGAAGCGTGCCTGGAGCTACCTCCACGCCCCGTTGGTACAACCCTTGAGGTAACCCTACGATCCACCACCTTTGTACCCGACGCACTCGACCTGATAGCCCAACAGGGCCCACAGGTCGGTCAGTTACGCCTACTGGCTTACCAGTTGGCCGGCGCGGAGGTGCGCTAAGCTATGGCCACAGAACCTCGTGCAACGAAGCCGCACAACGAATTGATCGACACGCTCGCCTGGCCCCCGCGCACCAATCGGGTTATCACCTCAGTGCCGATGCACCGCATGAGCCGCGCGAGCCTAGTACCGCTCCTGCTGATCAGTGTGGCCGGGCTGCTGCTACGGCTCCTGGTTTGGCACTGGCGCGAGTTCCAGCCCCTCGGTGGCGATGAGCAGGAGTATCTGAACCAGGCTCTGACCCTGCTGCGTGAGCGTGACTACGCCGAGCTACGCTTCATGCGTCCACCCCTCTATACCCTCTTCCTCGCTGGGATCATCTACCTCGGTGACTCGCTGCTGCAGCAACTCCGCCTCGTACAGGCCCTGCTCAGTGCCGCAACGGTGCCCTTTGTCTACCTCCTCACTCTCGAGGTTGCCCGCTGGTTTAGCGTACCTGCGAAGGCCGAGCGTGCTGCGCTCATCGCAGCTGCCCTAAGTGCCCTGAGCTTCACTCTTGCCGCTAGTGCGACCGAGCTCCTGAGCGAGACCCTCTTCCTCTTTGGACTCACCGTGACGCTCTGGCTCCTGCTGCGGGCGGTACGCCAGGGATCGTGGATCGTAGCGGCGCTGGCGGGTCTGGGCGTGGGGGCCCTCTGCCTCGTGCGCTCCGTTGCCCTGCCCCTGCTGCCCCTCGGACTCCTCTGGCTCCTCTTCGGATCACGGGGTCGGCGCATCCTGCCCAGTTTCGCTTTCGTGGGGATGGTGCTGCTGCTCATGCTGCCCTGGAGTGTGCGCAACTATATGACCTACGGTGGCCTGATCCTGATCGACACTACTGGTGCCGAGAATCTCTGGCTCGACAACGATCCACTGGGGCGCGAGTTCGTGAAGGCTAAACTCTACGCCATGGGCGAGGATCGGCTGGCGCGCCAACAACTCGCGTCGCGCCGTGGGATCGAGGTGATTGTCGCCGATCCGGAGCGCTTCGCCAGCAAAGCCTGGCGTGAACTGCGCGCCTTCTTTGCCCTCGAGCAGAGTGATGATATGGTGAGCCGCCGTGCGATCTGGGTCTCCCCCGGTGAGACTTGGGTGCGCCTGCTGCTCGGTGACCTCAACTGGTTGATCATCTTGTTGGTTGGCGGCTACGGCTTGGCCCGGACACCCTGGATCATCGCGAACGTGCAGCGCCGCCCTCTGCTGCTGACGCCTAGTGGATTGCTGACCCTCTGGGCACTCTACGTACTCCTTACCACCCTGATCTTCCACGTTGAATTGCGCTACCGTCTGCCACTCTACCCGGCGTTGCTACCCTACGCCGGATTGAGTCTGGCCGCCGCGCTGCCTCTGGCACGGCTGCGAACCAGCCTCCTCTCACTGCTCGTGCCCCTCGTCTGTGTGACGCTGATGCTGCTCCATGCTGCCTACCCCACGCTGGCATGGCAGTTAGGCCGAAAACATTGGCACCTGGCCCAGGCCGAGCTCGCCCTCATCTGGGGTAACCCGGTGGCCGCCTGGCAGGCGGCCGATACGGCCCTGAGTATTGATGAGGACTCGGCCCTGGCGCGGATAACCCTGGCCCGTATCGCGGCAGCTGCAGGGAATCTCCTGGCAGCCGGTGAGTTGCTTGATGCGGCGATCCTGGCTCTCCCCGACCACGCCCAGAGCCATGTGTTGCGCGGTGATCTGCGCCGTGCCCTTGGCGACAGTCAGGGGGCTCAGGCCGATCTCGCCTCGGAGCGGGCCACACGCCAGGATCTGCAACACTGGCTCTGGACACGGGCTGTGACCCCGGCACCAACCCGCCTGGATCTCGGTGGAGGCCTTGATTTGGGCTTCGTCCGTGGGG
>CAIWUD010000443.1 GCA_903915775.1 uncultured Chloroflexota bacterium
CGAGATCCAGGGCTGTGTTGCCGGGTTGGAGCGCGACAAGGCAGCGGTGGTAGCCGCCCTCTCCCTGTCCGTTAGCAACGGGCAGGGAGAGGGACAGGTGAATCGGCTCAAGCTGATCAAGCGCAGCATGGATGGGCGCGCCACGTTTGACTTGTTACGCCAACGTGTGTTAGCCCGTACATCCTGATCGACATCATCTGCACGGGAAGTGCGGGAGAGCCCCGATCCTATTGACAAAAACAGTAACCTCGTGATGCAGATGGACGATGAGCTGGGCATGCGGTTCCGCGACGCTGACTTTGCCGATATCTTTGCCACGCAAGGTCAGCCCGCCGAGCCCCCGGTACGGCTCGCCTTGGTGACCTTGCTCCAGTTTTGGGAAGGCTTGACCGACCGCCAGGCAACCGATGCGGTTCGCACGCGCATCGACTGGAAGTACTTGCTCTGCCTGGAACTCACCGACCTCGGCGTTCATCACACGGTCTTGAGCGAGTTCCGTGGCCGCTTGGTGCTTCACGGCGCCGAACGCCGTGTCTTCGATGCCATCCTCACGCTCGCCCAGGACCGAGGACTGCTAAAAGCCGGAGGCCGACAGCGCAGTGACTCGACCCACGTCCTTGGAGCCGTTCGCGCGATGACTCGTCTGGAGAGTGTAACCGAGACCCTGCGCCATACGCTGAACATGCTGGCGACAACTCACCCCGAATGGCTGCGCGCGCATACCACCGCGGAATGGGTGGACCGCTACGGGCTACGCGCCAGTGAATACCGCTTGCCGAAAGGGCAGGAGAAGCGTGATACCTGGGCCGCGCAGGTTGGGCGTGATGGGCAGGCGCTTCTTTCCGCGGTGTACGCCGAGCCGGAAGACCATGCACTGCGTACGGAGCCGGCCGTCGAGACGCTGCGCCTCGTCTGGCTTCAGAACTTCGTGACGGTGAACGAACGTTTGCGCTGGCGCACCAATGACGAGACGCCCCCACCGGCCGGTACATTGGCTCGCCATACGATGTTGACGCGCGTTACGCCACCAAGCGCCAAACCCACGGGGTTGACTACACGATCCATCTGACCGAAACCTACGGCGACGATCAGCCGAACCTCATCACCCATGTCGAAACCACCCATGCCGCAGTCTCAGACGATGCAGTCACCGAAACCATTCACGCCGCGCTGGCTGAAATGCAACTGCTGCCTGAACAACACGTTGCCGACACCGGGTAGGTGAACTCAGTTCTGTTGGTGAGCAGCAAAACCACGTACGATATCGAGCGTATCGGCCCAACCCGAGGCGATAACCACTGGCAAGCAAAAGATGAAGCGGGGTTCGCCGCCCGAGACGTTACCATCGACTGGGAACAGCAGCACGCTATATGCCCAATGGGCAAGCATAGCAACCGTTGGACGCCAGCGGTAGACAAATGCAAGAACGACGTCATCACGATCACGTTCGCGATGACCGACTGCCAGGTCTGCCCAGCGGTAGAACAGTGTACGAAGGCAACTCCCCCACGCCGCACCATCACCATACGCCCGCAAGCGCAACACGAAGCACTGCTTGCTGGCCGCCAGCGCGAGCAGACCAAGGAGTACAAGACGGAATATGCGAAGCGGGCTGGCGTGGAAGGGACCATCGCGCAAAGCGTGCGAACGACAGAAGTACGTCGCTCGCGCTACATCGGCTAGGCAAAAACACA